>CAYPQR010000328.1:0-3932 GCA_964412865.1 uncultured Intrasporangiaceae bacterium | reverse complement strand
ACAAGACCGCGATGAAGGACCCGTTCTTCGCGGCGACGGACGACTGCGGCGTCGTTCTGAAGTATTCGCCGGAGGTGGCGATCGCGACGATCGCCGGCTCCGAGCAGAACATGAAGGTGACCTATCCTTCCGATCTGTTCCTGGCGGACAAGTATTTTCAGCTTGCAATGCAGTCCGCGCCGACACAGGACGAGAGTGAGACCACGCTCAGGGGCAAGACGGTGGTCGTGCTCGGCGGGTCCTACGGCGTCGGCGCGGAGATCGCCCGTCTGGCCCGGGACGCGGGTGCGTCGGTCGTGGCGCACGGCCGGTCCACCACCGGTGTGCATGTCGAGGACACCGATCAGATCAAGAAGGCTCTGCACGAGGCGGCCCTGGAGCACGGGCGCATCGACGCGGTCGTGCTGACCGCCGGTGTCCTGGAGATCGGCCGGCTGTCCGAAACGAGCGATGCGGACGTCGAACGGGCGGTCTCGGTCAACTACCTGGCGCCGGTCAACGTCGCGCGGGCGGCATACCCGTATCTGAAGGAGTCGGCCGGCCACCTGCTGTTCTTCACGTCGTCTTCGTACACGCGCGGGCGGGAGAACTACGCGCTGTACTCGTCCAGCAAGGCCGCCGTCGTGAACCTGACCCAGGCGTTGTCCGAGGAGTGGGCGCGCGACGGCGTGAAGGTGAACGTCGTCAATCCCGAACGCACCGGGACCCCAATGCGTTTCAATGCTTTCGGGCAGGAGCCGCCCGGCACCTTGTTGTCCGCGGAGCGGGTCGCCGAGTCGTCGCTCGCTGTCCTGGCATCGTCGATGACCGGGGCTGTCCTCGATGTGCGCAGGGAGGGCACGACCCCACCGGAATTTGTGCAGCATTCGGACGAGCGGCTGTATGATTGAGCCCGGCGGCGGGGTGACTCGGATCTCCGCAAGGAAGCATCATGAGTGACTCCATTTCCGCGCGGGTGAGGCGTCAATTGCCGACGCTCGGGTACTGGTCGTCCGCCTCCTACCTCGTCGGTGCGCTCGCCGTGCTGAGTGCTGCGGCGAAAGCACCGCTGTGGGTCACGGTGCTCGCGGCGGCAGTGGTCCTGGCCATCGAGATCTACCAGCGTCGTGACGAGTCCGACACGAGCAGCCCGACTGCCGATTCGTATGTCGGGGCGCGATATCTCCTTTTGTGCGCCGCCGTCCTGCTGTCGGTCACGCAGCATCCGTCCGGCCGTACGGCCACACTGATCGGAGCCGGTGTCGCGGCGGTGCTGTTTGCTGCCGAACCGCTCGTGAGCAGGCTTCAGGATCGGGCGGGTGTGCCCTGTATCGCGAACGTCTCGGGCGCGCCGGAGCGCAGCACCCCCCGATTCGACTACCGGATCATCGTCGTCGCCGACGTTCTCCTTCTGGCAGCGGTCTTCGTCGCGGGCGCCGGAGTCACGCGGCCCGGCATCGTCGTCACGATCGTGGCGGCGGTTGCCGGTCTCGTCCTCGCCGCGTGCGCGGCAGACCTGCTCGGCAGGTTGCGCGTGAGGCTGTCGGTGGAGCGCCGTGTCGGGCAGATCATCGATGCGCAGCATCCCCTGTTCGCCGTCCATTGGGACGGCCCGCCGAACGCCGTGTATCAGATCGCCATGTGGCTTCCGTATCTCGACCGGCTCGGCGTGCCCTACGTCATCGTGGTGCGGTCGGCCGAGAACTTCCGGGACGTGCAGGGGTATACGGATCGGCCCGTCGTCCTGAGGCGTTTCATGCGGGATCTGGACTCGGTCGTCGCGCCGAGTCTGCGCGCGGTGTTCTACGTCAATACCGCGTCGAGCAACCAGCACATGGTGCGGTTCACGCGGCTCACCCACATCCAGCTCAACCACGGCGACAGCGACAAGGCGCCGAGTTCCAGCCGGCTGTTGCGCATATACGACAAGAACTTCGTCGCCGGGCAGGCGGCCACCGATCGTTTTACCGCGAACGGCATCTCGATCCGGCCGGACTTCTGCACCATCGTCGGGCGCCCGCAGGTGGAGGATGTGCAGGTGCGTAGCCGGCGGCGATCCGACGACAGGCCCGTCGCGCTGTATGCACCCACATGGGCGGGTTTCTCGAAGGACGTGTGTTATTCGTCGTTGCCGGTCGGGCTGGACATGGTCCGCGGGCTGCTCGACCGAGGATGCGAGGTCATCTTCCGCCCGCACCCATACACGCGTGAGTCGGACGAGTTGGCCGAAGCGTGCCGGCAGATCTGTGACGAGCTGGCACGGGACGCCGAATCCACCGGCCGCAAGCACCTGTTCGGGGAGACGGCCGAGCAGCGGATGAGCATTGTGGACTGCTTCAACGCGTCGGACGTCATGATCACCGACGTGTCGAGCGTCGTCGACGACTACCTCCACTCCGAGAAGCCGTTCGCGATGGTGGCGATGACGGCTGATGCCCACCGTTTCGCCCGGATGTACCCCGTTGCCCGGGCGTCGTATGTCGTGGAGGTGGACTCGGGACGGGTCGCCAACCTGCCGCGAGTGCTGGACGAGTTGCTGGTCACGGACTCCCGCTCGTCGGTGCGCCGCTCCCTCAAGGCGCACTACCTCGGTGAGCCGTATCCCGGTGGACCTGCCCAGCGCTTCATCGACGCCGCACGATCCGAGCTCGGGCTGACCTGGGAGGGCACCGAGCAGCCGTCCAGCGAGGCCAGCGACGCCCTGGGCTAGCTGCCGGCCGGCAGGGCGGTCGTCCGGCCCCGACGTGCGGGGCATTCGGGGGCCCCCGGGGCCGGAAACGGGTATGTGATCTTCATCATGGCCCATGACGCGTGTGTGGGCCCGTGAGCCGCGCCGTTGTGCGTGTCGCACGGGTGACCGCAGGTGCGCGACCGGCGCCGGTGGAGATCCGGGCATCGGCTCGCGGTCCCAGCGGCACAGGGCGTTGCTGTGAATGCCGTATTCTTCACCTCGTGACACAGCCAGGTGAGGGGACCGCCATCCGTGTGAGTTCCGGTCAACCGTCGCGCCAGGAGGCGCAGGAGTTGATTGCGCGCTACGGCCTGAAGCGGGCCGGTGCACGCGCACCGTTGACCGAGTACGCGCGCGAACTGTGGAACAGGCGGCATTTCATCGTCGAGTTCTCTCGCGCGACCAACGCGTCCGGCTATTCCGCAAGCATGCTGGGACAGGCCTGGCAGGTGCTGACGCCGCTGCTGAACGCGGCCGTCTACTACCTGATCTTCGGTCTGCTGCTCGGCGTCAGCCGTGGGGTGCCCAACTACATCGGGTTCCTGGTCACCGGGGTCTTCGTATTCCACTTCATCCAGGGCACCGTCACCGGCGCCGCGCGTTCGCTCCATTCCAATCTGTCGCTGGCGCGCACGCTGCGCTTCCCGAGGGCGGTCTTCCCGGTTTCGGCGACCGTGGTGGCGTTGCAGCGACTGCTGATGGCGCTCGTCGTGCTCGTGCCGATCATCCTGGCCACGGGTGAACCACTGAGGCTGCAGTGGCTCGAAGTGATCCCGGCGCTGGCCCTGCAGTCGCTGTTTTGTGCCGGGCTCGCATTCATCTTTGCGCGGGTGGGCGCGAAGGTGCCCGATGTCTCGCAGATGCTGCCGTTCGCGTTGCGCATCTGGTTCTACGCATCGGGTGTCATGTTCAGCATCGATTCCTTTACGGCGGACAAGAACCCGATGATCGGGCACATCATGAACGCCAACCCCGCGACGACCTTCCTGGACCTGTACCGCGGCGCGCTCATGGCCTCGGAGCCCGGCGCGACGGCGACTCAGTGGCTCGCCGCCCTGGTCTGGTCCCTGGTGGTCCTCGGGGCGGGTTTCATCTTCTTCTGGAAGGCGGAGGAGGAATACGGGCGTGACTGAAAAGGCCGAGCGGATTCCCACAGTCATTGCGGACGACGTGCACCTGACCTACAAGGTCTCGGGCAGGTATGCCAAGCGTGGCGGCGCAC
>CAYPQR010000327.1:0-3946 GCA_964412865.1 uncultured Intrasporangiaceae bacterium | reverse complement strand
GGGTAGACCTCGCGGAGCACCGCGAGAGCGCGGTCGTCGTGAGGGTCGTCGAAGGTGCACGCGATCACCCCGCCGTTGACCACCAGGTGGTTGACGTAGCTGTAGTCGACCGGCCCCTCGTCGTCGGTCAGCGTCGCGGGTGCCGGGATCGGCACGATCTGGAAGCGGCGCCCCGCGGCGTCGCGGGAGTCCTCGAGGACCTGGCGGATCTCACGGCAAACGGCGTGGTCCGGGTGATCCGGGTCCTCCTGGTCGTGCAGCAGGACCACCCCGGCCGAGGGCAGCGTCGCCACGATGTCGACGTGGCCGCGGGTGCCGAATTCGTCATAGTCGCGGGTGAGTCCGCGAGGCAGCCAGATCACCTCGGAAACGCCGAGGCAGCGGCGGAACTCGGCTTCGACGGTCTCCTTGGACAGGTGCGCATTGCGGCCGGAACCCAATTGCACGGTCTCGGTCGCGAGCAGCGTGCCCTCGCCGTCGACGTGTATGCCGCCACCCTCGTTGACCAGACCGGAGTCGATCAGTTGGGCCCCGGCGAGCTGCGCGACGTGGGCGCCGATCTTGGTGTCGTTGTCCCAGGTGGCCCAGTCCTGCGCCCCCCATCCGTTGAAAACCCAGTCGACGCCGCCGAGTTCGCCTTCGTCGGAGATGACGAACGTGGGCCCCATGTCGCGCATCCAGGCGTCGTCCAGCGCCGCCTCGTGCAACTCGATCGCGGAGTCGAGCAGGGGTCTGGCCAGCGGGACGTCGTCCGGGCTGACGACCATCGACACCGGCTCGAACGCCGCGACCGCGTTGGCCACGGCGGCCCACGCGCGTCGTGCGGTGTCGGCCTCCTGCGGGGTGTCCCCGAGGGTGTATCCCTTCGTCGGGAAGGCCATCCAGGTGCGGGTATGAGGTGCCGTCTCGGCCGGCATGTGCCAGGTCGGCGTGCTCATGCTCGGTCTGCCTCCCGCTTGTGCTCGGGACGGATCGGGGCGCTGAGCGACGCGTAGGTGTCGGGCCTGCGGGTGGAGAGGAACGGGAACAGGTCGAGCCAGTCCTTGCGCTGTGCGAGGTCGAGATCGGCGACCAGGACGGCAGCGTCGTCGCGGGGCGCCTGCACCAGCACCCGGCCATACGGGTCGGCGATGAAGGAGCTGCCGTAGAAGGTGATGAGACCCTCGGTGCCGTAGCGATTGGGCACCACGACGAAGAGGCCGTTGGCGATCGCGTGGCCGACGATGGTGTGCTGCCACAGCGGTTCGGTGTCGAAGTCGGGGTGATCGGGCTCTGAGCCGATCGCCGTCGGATACGCCAGCAGGTCGGCCCCGGCGAGCGCGTAGGACCGCGCGACCTCGGGGAACCACTCGTCCCAGCAGGTGGGCAGACCGAGGTGCACAGGCGGCTCCGTCAGGGTGATGACCGGATAGGCGCCTTCGGCGGGCCCGGGACGGAAATACTTGTCCTCGTAGTAGCCGGCGGTCACGGGGATGTGGGTCTTGCGGGTGCGGCCGACCAGCTCGCCGTCGGGCGAGACCAGGATCGCGGTATTGAGCCCCAGTCCGTCGTCCGCGTCGGCGCGCTCGTAGCACGACGCGTGCACGTAGATGCCGAAGTCGCGAGCGGCTCTGCGGGCGAACGTGACGGTGGGGCCGTCCTCCAGGCTCTCGGCGATCGCGCTCGGTGTGCCCTGCGGCAGGGTGTCGGCCGGATAGCGGGAGAGCGTCAGTTCGGGCAGGAAGCAGATGGTGGCGCCGTGATCCGCGGCCTGCTCGATGCCCTCCCGCAGCGTCTTCTCCAGCTGTGCCGGGTCGTCCACCCAGGCGTGCTGCACGAGCGCGACACGCAGAGGAGGCCGGGACGGCTCCTGGACGCGGGCCCAGGAGACGGGTACGTCGGTGGCGGTGATCAACTGCATACGGCCAGTATCACCGATATGACGGGCTGACACACTGTCACTCGTGCGACTGAGTGAGTTCTGGCGGCTGATGGACGACGAGTTCAGTTCGGGATACAGCCGGGTGCTGGCCCGCAGCCATGCATTGCACGCCCTGGGGGACAGGACGGCGACCGAGGCGCTCGACGCCGGGGTGCCGCCACGTCGCGTGTGGGAGGCGCTGTGCGACGACATGCAGGTGCCGCCGGAGCGCCGTCTCGGCCGTGACCGGCCGATCCGCGAGCGACGGGACATCTGAGGGATGGAGCGCAGAGTCTCGGCACGGTTGAGTCTGCAGGTCGCGGGGGACGCCCGTCTCGTGCTGTCCGTCGCCGTCGCCCGTTGCGATGGCCTCGCGGTGTCCGACCGTCTCACCGTCACCTCGGGGGCAATGGCCTATGACGTGCAGGCGGTCGAGAGCACGCATCACGGCGTGCTGCACGTCGCGCACGTGCCGGCGGGCAGATACGAGGTCGCCTACGACGCGAGGGTCGTCGGATACGAGTTGTGCGAACCCGATGGCCTGGCGGTCCAGTTGGCCGATCTCGTGCCGAGCCGGTATGCCGAGTCGGACCGGCTGTTCGGCATCGCGCGGGAGCGCTTCGACGACTGCGCGGGCGCCGACCTGGTGCTGAAGGTGCGCGAGTGGGTGGCCCGCCGCACCGCATACATCGCGGGATCCAGCCGTGTCACCGACGGCGCGACGGAGACCTACCTGCAGCGCAGTGGCGTGTGCCGCGACTTCGCGCACCTGGTGGTGGCGATCCTGCGGGCCCGGGGCATTCCTGCGCGGCTGGTGACGGCCTACGCGCCCGGTCTGGTGCCGATGGACTTCCATGCCGTCGTCGAGGCCTACGTCGACGGCGCCTGGTGGGTGCTCGACGCGACGGGCCTCGCGCCGCGCCAGTCGCTGCTGCGCATCGCCACCGGGCGCGACGCCGCCGAGACGTCCTTCCTGTCGAGCTTCGGCGCGCGAGTCGATCTGCAACACCTCACCGTGACGGCCTGGCTCGACGGGCAGCTTCCGCACGACAATCACAGCGGCCTGGTGCTGCTGGGTCGCTGACTCGCCGCAGGTGCCGCGGCGCGGCCGGGTCGTGGCTGTGCTATTGGTGGACGCGGTGCGCGGCGATGGCGTGCCCCGGACGAGGGCGACCGTACCCGGTGTGACGACGGTCGGCATCCAGGAGATCCTCGTGAACGGACTTGTCTTCGACACCGTCCAGATCGTCGGCGCATTGTTGGTGCTGGTGTGCTTTCTGTTGGCTCAGGTCGATCGGGTCGATCCGGCCGGCTACCGCTACCTGACCACGAACCTCGCCGGTTCCGGGGCGATGACCGTCACCGCGGTGATCGCCGCCGAGTGGGGGTTCGTCTTCCTGGAGGGCATATGGGCGCTGGTCTCCCTGTGGGGCATCGCCCGGCGGCTGCGCGGCGCGTCACCGACGGTGGTGCACTGATGGTGCTCATCCTGGAGTTCGCCGGCGCCCTGGGGATTCTCGTCCCCTTCGCCCTGATGCAGTTCCGCCGCACGACCGCCCACTCGTGGCTCTACCTGTCGCTGAATTTCGCCGGTGCGGCGATCCTGACCTGGCTGGCGCTGATGGAGTCCCAGTGGGGGTTCGTCATCCTGCAGGGCGTCTGGGCCCTTGCGGCCCTGGTCGGTATGTCCCGCCGCGTGGCGCGTGGGGCGTCTCGGGCGGGCCGCGATGCGTGAGTCGCGAACTCGTCGGCGTGTCACGCGCGGCGTTCGTACGAGTGTTCGGCGGCTGCTGTACGGTTGTGGACAGGTGCCGGGATCGTCGACCCGCAATCCACAATCGGGCGGTTTGCAGCCGTGGTTGTCGGTGGTGGCATCTAGCGTCTGACCAGACGACGAGGCCGTCTCGGCTTCGACCCGGAGCTGGTCGAAGGTAGGCGCGCTCGAGAGCGAGACGAGAAGGAGCAGCCATGGCAGCTAAGACGAAGTCGGCGGACAAGTCCGGCGACAAGATGAAGTCGCTGGACACCGTGATGGCCCAGATCGAG
>CAYPQR010000326.1:0-3949 GCA_964412865.1 uncultured Intrasporangiaceae bacterium | reverse complement strand
TGGCCGCGACCGACAAGACCGTCGCCCTGGCCGCGACGGTGCCGACGCCGCTGTCGATCCCGTATGCGGTGAAGCACTTCGTGCCGCTCGTCGCGAAGGCTGCGGCCGGGCGATGACCCAGGTGCTGCCGACACGCACGCTGGACGGCGACGTGGTGCCGAGCGGACGAAAGTCGCTGCGGCCCGCGCTCGTTGCCGTCGGTGTCGTGTTGGCGGCAGCCGTGCTGGCCTCGCTCATGGTCGGCTCGAAGATGGTCTCGCCATCGGCGCTCTTCGACGCGTCGGCTCCGGGTCACGCGATCCTCGAGGCGCGCGTGCCGCGCACGGCGCTGGGGCTGCTCGTCGGGGCCGCGCTGGCCCTGGCCGGCGCATGCCTGCAGGGGCTGACCCGCAACCCACTGGCGGATCCCGGTCTGCTCGGCATCAACTCGGGTGCGTCGCTGGCCATGGTGCTGGCGCTGTCCGTCTTCGGGGTCAGCTCGCTGCATCTGCAGATCGGCTTCGCCTTCGTCGGGGCCGCCCTTGCCGCGGTGCTCGTGCACAGCGTGGCGGCATTCGGCCGCAGCGGTGCGACGCCGGCCAAGCTGATCATCGCCGGTGCCGCGGTCGCCGCGGGCACGGTGAGCTGGACGAGCGGCATGTTGCTCACGGATCAGCAGACGCTCGAGGTGTTCCGCCGGTGGCAGGTCGGCACCATCGGCGGCCGCGGCTGGGACGTCGTGATGACCGGGCTGCCCTTCCTCGCGGCCGGCGCCCTCCTCGCGCTGGCGGGGGCCCGCACTCTCGACACGCTCGCGCTCGGTGACGACGTGGCGCGCGGCCTGGGCATGCGCGTCGCGCGCGACCGGGTCGTCGTCGGCGTCGGCATCGTGCTCCTGGCCGGCACCGCGACGGCGCTCGCGGGGCCGATCGCGTTCGTCGGGCTGGTCGTGCCGCACGCGGTCCGCGCGCTGGCCGGTGGTTCGCACGCTCGGGTGCTGCCCCTGTCGATCGGGTTCGGCGCCGCCCTGGTCGTGCTCGCCGACACCGTGGGCCGGATCGTGCTGCCTCCCACCGAGGTGCAGGTCGGCATCATGACGGCCGTCGTCGGGGTCCCGGTGTTTGCGTGGTTCCTGCGCCGAGGGCGGGTGACCGCCCTGTGAGCGCCGACGCAGCACACGTCGTCCGTGTCGCCCGTCGTGGCCCGCGGCGCAGGCTGACGGTCGTCGTCGGTGCGCTGGCGGGTGTGCTGCTGGGCCTGTTCCTGCTGTCGGTGCTCGGCGGCGACTACCCGGTCGGTCTCGGCGATTTCGTCTCCATCCTGCGCGGGCAGGACATCCCCGGGATGTCGTTCATCGTCATGGAGGCCAAGCTGCCGCAGGCCGTGCTCGGGGTGCTGGTCGGCCTGGCATTCGGCGCGGCCGGAGCCGTGTTCCAGTCGACACTGCGCAACCCGCTCGCCAGCCCGGACATGCTCGGTATCAGCGCCGGGGCCAGCGCGGCGGGCGTCTTCGCGATCGTCGTGCTCGGTCTCTCCGGCCTGCCCCTCAGCGCTGCCGGTCTGATCGGTGCGGTGCTGGTGGCGCTCGCGATCCGCTGGACGGCGGGCTCGGCCGGCGGCTATCGCCTCATCCTCGTCGGGGTCATGGCGGCGGCCGCGCTGCTCGCCCTCATCCAATACCTGTTCACCCGCGCCGACGAATACGACGCCCAGCTGGCGCTGCGGTGGATGACCGGAAGCCTCAGCGCGGCCGACTGGGAGACCAACCTGATCCTGGCCGCCGGGTTGCTCCTGCTGCTTCCGGCGCTGGGGTTGGCAGCCCGGTCGCAGCGGGCGCTGGAGCTGGGCTCCGACATGGCGACGGTCCTCGGCGTCGGTGCGCGGGTGTTCGACCTGTTGCTGCTGATCGCGGTGCTGATCGTCGCCCTCGGGGTGGCCGCCGCCGGACCGGTCGCCTTCGTCGCGTTCGCCGCCGGCCCCATCGCCCGGGCGCTCAACGGCGGCCGCGCGACCATCCTCGGCGCGGCCCTGGTCGGAGCCGTGATCGTCGTCGGCGCCGGGTATGTCGCGTCATACGCCATCCCCGGCACGCATCTGCCCGTCGGTGTCGTGACCGGCGCGTTCGGCGCACCCTTCCTGCTGTGGCTGCTCGCGAGCGGCCGGACCGAGAGGAGTTCCTCATGACCGCAGTCGCGGCCCCATCGCAGGTGTCGGCGAGGCTCGTCGCCGACGACGTGACGCTGTCGTATGGCGAGCAACCCGTCGTCGACGGGGTGACCCTGCGGGTGCCCGATCACGCGACGACCGTGATCGTCGGACCCAACGGATGCGGCAAGTCGACGCTGCTGCGCGGCATGGCCCGCCTGCTGCGCCCGACCGGCGGCGCCGTGACACTCGACGGCCAGGCGATCCATACGCAGCACACCAAGCAGGTCGCCCGCACCCTCGGGCTGCTGCCACAGTCGCCCACCGCTCCCGACGGGATCACGGTGACGGACCTCGTCGGTCGGGGTCGGCAGCCGCATCGTGGCCGGCTGTCCAGGTGGTCTGCGGCCGACGACGAGGCCGTCGCCGAGGCCCTCGCGCTCACGGGGACGCTCGACCTGGCCGAGCGCATCGTCGACGAGCTGTCCGGCGGGCAGCGTCAGCGGGTGTGGATCGCGATGGCGCTGGCCCAGCAGACCGATCTGCTGCTGCTGGACGAGCCCACCACCTACCTCGATCTCGCCTATCAGGTGGAGCTGCTCGACCTGCTGCACGACCTGCAGTCCACCAGGAGCACCACGATCGTGATGGTGCTGCACGACCTGAATCTTGCTGCGCGGTATGCCGATCACCTCGTTGCGATGCGTGAGGGCACGCTCGTCGCCGAGGGATGTCCGGCAGACGTGATCACCGAGGAGTGCGTCCGCCGGGTGTTCGGTCTGGGGTGCCGCGTGCTGCCCGACCCGGTCTCGGGCACGCCACTGGTCGTGCCGATGGGCCGCCACCACGGTCCGCAGACCGCCGGATCCACGTCCTGACAGTTCCCCGCGCAGGCCGCCCCGCCCATCGAATTGGAGTCGTGAATGTCTCTTGTCACACGCGTGCGCGTGCATGATGTCGACCGAATCTCTCCGTCCTTCACCCGGGTTGCGCTCGGCGGTGCCGAACTCGCCCACTTCGGCGTGGACGGTCCGACCTTCGACCAGCGCATCAAACTGCTGTTCCCCGCGCCGGATCGGGACCTGCCGGACCTCGACCCCGACACCTGGTGGCAGGACTTCCAGGCGCTGCCCGAGGACGAGCGCGGCAGCGTGCGCACCTACACCATCCGGGATGTGCTCGGCTCGGGCGACGACACGAAGCTCGTCGTCGACTTCGTCGTGCATCCGGGCGCACACGGCCCCGGGTCGCACTGGGCCGAGCATGCGGAGATCGGTGACGAGATCCTCGCAGTCGTTCCTCGCAAGGGCAGGTATTTCGGTGGGATCGAATGGGATCCGGGCGATGCTCGCCAGTTGCTGATCGTGGGCGACGAGACGGCGGTGCCCGCCGTGTGCTCCATCGTGGAGTCGCTGCCCGCGGACGCGCGCGGAGATGTGTTCCTCGAGGTGCCCGAATCAGCGGATGTGCAGCCGCTGTCCGGCCCGTCAGGGGTCTCGGTGCACTGGCTCCCGCGCGATGGCGTGGCGGTGGGGGAGCGTATCGCCGCATCGTTGGCAGACCATCTGGGTGTCGTCCGGAGCGGTGACGCCGCGCTCGCGCCGGACGAGCCGGTCGACCCGGACTTCTGGGAGACCCCGGCATACTCGTCGTCCGGCGAATCCGTGTCGCCGGCGGAGGTGCCGCTCGACGGTCACTATGCATGGATCGCGGGTGAGTCGGCGATGGTGAAGGCGCTGCGCCGCCGACTGGTCAAGGGCCTCGGGCTCGCGCGGTCGCAGGTTGCGTTCATGGGCTACTGGCGCATCGGCGTCTCCATGCGCGC
>CAYPQR010000325.1:0-3953 GCA_964412865.1 uncultured Intrasporangiaceae bacterium | reverse complement strand
GCAGGAGCAGGCAGAAGGGCCCGAGCAGCCCGCCGAGCCGGTGTCGGCCGCGGACGCACCCTCTGACGACCTGCACTTCACGATGCGGCGTGCCTTCTCGGCCACATCGTCGGTCTGGATCTTCTTCGTTCTGGTGGCGCTGGTGGCCTTCTTCACCTTCACCGAATGGGGGAAGTTCCTCACCGTCTTCGACGTGCGAAACATGCTCGTCAACGGATCGATCGACCTGGTCATGGCTGTCGGGATGACCTTCGTCATCATCACCGCCGGCATCGATCTGTCGGTCGGGTCGGTCCTCGTGTTCTCCGGGGTCGTCGCCGTCAAGACGATGGAGTGGCTCAGCCCTGCGGCAGGCGCGTCGAATGCGGGCTGGGGCATCATCGCGGCCGGCCTGGCTGCCGGGCTGATCGCGGGCATCGCGTGGGGTGTGCTGTGGAACGGCCTCCTCGTGGCGAAGGCCAGGGTGCCGGCCCTGATCGTGACCCTCGGAAGCTTCGGCGCGGCGCTCGGTCTCGCCCAGGTGCTGACCGGAGGCAACGATGCCACCGACGTGCCCCAGAAGCTGATCACCACCATCGGCACCGGCAGGATCGGCCCGATCCCATGGATGGTCGTCATCGCCGCGGTCGTGGCGGTCATCGGCGGAATCACGCTGACACAAACACGATTCGGCCGCTACACCTTTGCGATCGGGTCGAGTGAGGAGGCGGCACGACGCACCGGCGTCAAGGTCACCTGGCACCTGATCAAGGTCTATGCACTGGCCGGGCTGCTGTCCGGTCTCGCCGGTGACCTCAGCCTCGCCCACTTCGCGACCACGAGCATCTCGTCCCACACCAACGACAACCTGATCGTCGTCACCGCCGTCATTCTCGGCGGCACCAGCCTCTTCGGCGGTGTCGGCACCATGACCGGCACGGTGGTCGGAGTCTTCATCCCCGTCGTTCTGGATGCCGGGCTGGTGATCTACGGCGTGCAGACCTATTGGCAGTCCGTCGCCGTGGGGGTCGTCCTCGTCCTCGCCGTCTACGCCGACCAGTTGCGCCGGCGTTCACGAGAACGCACGTGAATCAATGTCGCCCGCAACAGAAAGAAGTCCGTCATGATGTCATCGACTCGCACCGCATCGGTGCGCCGCAGCACCGCGATCGCAGCCGCCGCATGCACGGGACTGCTCGCACTGTCCGCATGCAGCTCCGGCTCGTCGGGATCGTCCGGATCCGCCGGCTCATCGGCTCCGCCGAAGGCTGCGGCCACCGCCGCGACCGCCGGGGGTGGGCCCGCGGCCGGAGCGGGCAAGGGCAAGCAGCTGACCCTCATACTCGGCACCAAGGGAGATCCCTTCTACATCACCATGGCCTGCGGTGCGAAGGCGGAGGCGCAGAAGGTGGGAGCCAAGCTGGATGTCCAGGGCCCCAAGGAGTTTCAGGCCTCTGAACAGATCCCGATCGTCACCTCTGTGGCGGCGCAGCATCCCGACGCCGTGCTCATCGCGCCGACCGATTCGCACGCTCTCGTCAACCCGATGCAGCAGATGAAGAGCGCGGGCATCAAGCTCGTCGAGGTCGACACCACGGTGACCGACCGCTCCCTGTCCGTGTCGTCGATCAGCTCGAACAACCTACTGGGCGGCAAGATCGCGGCCCGCACCCTGGCCAAGCAGATCCACGAGAAGGGGTCCGTCGTGGTCATCAACGAGCAGCCCGGCATCTCGACGACCGACGCCCGGGCCAAGGGATTCAACCAGGCGATGAAGAAGTACCCGAACATCAAGGTGCTGCCGGTGCAATACGACCACGACAACGCCAACGAGGCCGCTTCACTGGTCAGCTCCATCCTCGCCGCACACCCGGATCTCAAGGGGATCTTCGCGATCAACACGTTGACCGCAGAAGGGGTCGGCACCGGGCTGCGGCAGGCCGGCGCCAAGGGCAAGGTCAAGGTGATCGGGTTCGACGCGAGCCCCGAATCGGTCAAGCAACTCAAGCAGGGCATCGTCCAGGGCCTGATTGCGCAGGAGCCCTATCGCGAGGGCCAACTGGGGGTCGACCAGGCCATCGATGCGCTGACCGGCAAGGCCAACACCAAGAACATCGGCACGAAGCTGGTCGCCATCACCAAGAACAACCTGCCGAAGATGCAGAAATACCTCTACAAGAGTCACTGCTGACCGGCGGTCGACCGCGCGCCTACGACCTCGACGTAGACAGGACCTCGCCGCATATCAGTCCGAGTCGTATGGCGCCGCCGCGGCCGATCCCAGACGATGGTCCTGGTCACCGCGTGATCAGGGGACGCGGTGACTTTCGTCGCCAGTGCAGCAGGGGGGTACTGGCGACATGTGGGACCCTCAATACGAGCCGCGCGGCCTCACCACGGCCGTTGGCCCCGTGGCCCGACGCTCGATCGCGGCCAGCACCTCTTCGTCGGTGGTGTGCTCTCCGAGCCGGTTGGGCTTGCCGTCTCCGTGGAAGTCGCTGGAGCCGGTCATGAGCAGCCCCAGGCGTTTCGCGAGGTCCGCAGCATGCTCGGTGGCCCGCGCGTCGTGATCGCGGTGATGCACCTCGAGGCCGGCCAGACCCGCATCGGCCATCTGCTCGATCACCCCGTCGGCGACGACGCGGCCACGCCAGCCGGCGAGCGGGTGGGCCATGACCGGCACCCCACCGGCCTCGCGCACCAGTGTGACGGCATCGACGGCATCGGGCGCGTAGTGCGACACGTGATACTTGCCGCGAGACGCGAGCAGTGACGCGAACGCCTCGTCCCGGGACGAGACCACCCCGCGCGCGACGAGGGCGTCGGCGATGTGCGGTCGCCCGACAGTGGCTCCGGGTGCGGTCTGTGCGACGACGTCATCCCAGGTGAGGCCGGTGTCCGGGGCCAGCAGCTCGACCATGCGGCGTGCCCTGGTCAGCCGAGATGCCCGCGCCCGTTCGATCTCCTCGACCAGGCGAGGCGCGGCCGGATCGATCAGGTAGCCCAGCAGATGCACGCTGATCCCCCGCGACGAGCACGACAATTCGATGCCCGGCACGAGGGCGACACCCGTGGATTCGACGGCGGCCGACGCCTGCCCCCATCCCCCGGTCGTGTCGTGGTCGGTCAGCGCCACGACGTCCAGCCCTGCGTCGCGTGCGGCCTCGACCACCTCCGCCGGGCTCAGCGTGCCGTCGCTCTCGGTGGAGTGGGTATGCAGGTCGATGAGCACCCCCGCAGGCTAGCCGCATCGAGCGCGCCACCGCATACGGCCAGGTCGGTCATTGTGCTCGCGGGTGCTCGGTATTCCTGAGAGGCTAGACACATGAGCAACGAATCGATGCCCCCGGGGGACGACCAGCGTGGCAAGCCGGGCGGTGGGCCCCAATACGGTGCGCAACAGCCACCGGGCTACCCGCAGCCGATGCAACCGATGAGTGCCATGCCCGGTCCCGGCGGCGATGCGAAGGGAATGCCGTCGGCGCCGCAGTCGGTGCAGTTGGCCGTGAAGGGCATGTATGTGGGTGCCGCCCTCAGCGTGATCTCGCTGATCGTCGCACTCTTCTCCAGAGGCGCCATCCGTGACGCCGTCGAGAAGACGAACGCCGATCAGACCGGCAGCGCGCACCTGACGGCCGCGCAGGTCGACACCGCCGTCAACGTCGGTTTCGCCGTTGCGATCATCACGGGCCTCATCGGCCTCGCCCTGTGGCTGGTGATGGCACGGACCAATCTCGCCGGGCACAGCTGGGCACGCATCATTGCGACGGTGCTGGCCGTGCTGTGCGTGCTGAGCACCCTGAGCTCCTTCGCCCGCAGCGGCCACACCCTCTGGAGCAGCATCGTCTCGATCATCATGCTGGTGCTGGCCGTCGTCATCACCGTCCTGCTCTATCGCCCTGACTCCAACGAATACTTCGGTCTGCGCAAGGCGATGCGAGAGGGCCGCGTGCCACGCTGATCCGCGGTGGGCG
>CAYPQR010000324.1:0-3956 GCA_964412865.1 uncultured Intrasporangiaceae bacterium | reverse complement strand
GCTGAGAGCCCGAGCGGTGCGCTCGGGATAGCGATTATCTGAATGTGTGAGGGATCCCGGGACGCCTAGAAGGGCGGCTCGTCGTAGGACGGGCCGGTGCTCCAGCCGCCCTGGCCACCCTGCTGACCACCGCCCTGCGGCTGCGGCGCGCTGCCGCCGGTGGCCCATGGGTCGGTCGCGGGAGCCTGGTTGCCCCCGAAGCCGCCGCCCTGGTTGCCGCCGTACTGGCCGCCACCCTGGCCACCCTGGTTGCCACCGAAGCCGCCGCCACCGCGCTGGGTCTTGTTGATCTTCGCGGTCGCGAACCGCAGCGACGGGCCGATCTCGTCGACCTCCATCTCCATCCGCGAGCGCTTCTGCCCGGTCTCCCGGTCTTCCCAGGAGTGCGACTTCAGCCGCCCGGAGACGATGACGCGCGAGCCGCGCACGAGCGACTCGGCGACGTTCTCCGCGGCCTCGCGCCACACGGCGCAGCGCATGAACAGCGCCTCGCCGTCCTTCCACTCCCCCGACTGGCGGTCGTAGGTCCGCGGCGTCGAGGCGACCGTGAAGTTGGCCACGGCCGCGCCGTTGGGAGTGAACCGCAGCTCGGGGTCAGCGGTGAGGTTGCCGATGATGGTGATGACGGTTTCGCCTGCCATGGGGTGATCCCTCCGTGTTGTGCGGCACGGTCATCGCGGTCGCCGACGGGTCGGCGTCACGGTCACCGCGCCATGCGTATGGCGTGGAGTCGGTCAGGCGTCGACCCGCAGCAGCTTCGTGCGCATGACCGACTCGTTCAGGCCGAGCTGCCGGTCGAGCTCCTTGGCGGTTGCGGACTCGGCGGTCATGGTGACGACCGCGTAGATGCCTTCGGACTTCTTCTGGATGTCGTAGGCCAGACGGCGCCGGCCCCAGATGTCGATGTTGTCGATCTTGCCGCCCTCTTTGGTGACGACGGCAAGCATCTTGTCCAGCGTCGGCTGGACGCGACGCTCATCGAGCTCGGGGTTGATGATCATCATCAGTTCGTACTGACGCATGCGTGAACCCACCTCCTTTGGTCTCAAGCGGTCACGGTCTCTCCGTGACAGGAGGGTCTTGCAGCGTGCTGCGCACCCGTCGCTCGCGAGTCATGGCTCCACTGTGCCGGATGACACCGACAGCTTCGGGCTTTATCCACAACCGATGCGGGCAGAGTGCGCGCCCGGCAAGTTTATCCGCAGCGTCGCCGGATCCCCTAATCGGCGATCATGAACCTCGACGCGGGCGGCACGTCGCGACGCGCCGGGCCGCGAGGCGCCGAATACAGCGGATCGTCCATCTCGTCGGCCGTCTCCCACGAGGTCCACGCCAGGCCGACGTAGGCGATCAGCCGCACCGCCAGGAAGATGGCGTACCCCGCCGCCGGTAGGGCCTTACCGGGGTTGGATGCCAGCCCGGCATACATCCACGTCATGACGAAGTAGGTCATCTCGACCCCGGCCCAGATCAGGTGCTCGCGCCAGCGCATGCCGGCGAGCGCGATCAGGGGCAGCACCCACAGGCACGACTGCACCGACATCGCCTTGCCGGTGATCATGACGATGACCAGCATCGTGAGCGCCAGCGGCGCGAGCCGCGTGGGCGCGGTCGGGCGCGTCACCAGGAAGATGCCGACGAGGATCGCCGCGATCCAGCCGATGATGGCGATCACGGTCAGCCCGTGGGCGGGGATGTCGATGTGCATGATCTGGGCCAGCAGCCACGGTGAGCCGTATGACGCGCCCTGGTCGTTCCACTTGCCGTAGACCGACAGCGGGTCGCCGCCCATCGCGAACGCGAGCCCCAGGACGACCGCGAGCGCCACCACCACGCCGATCAGCAGGCGGCCGAGTTCGTCGAACCGTCGGTCGCGCAGAGTCAGCAGTGCGATCGCCGCGACGATGATCGCCGGATAGCTGCGCGCCATGATCGCCGCGCCGAACAGCAGGCCGGCGAGGCCCGGATTGCGCCGCGACCACGCGAGCAGTGCGAGCGTCGCCAGCAGCACACCGAACATGTCGAACGACACCAGCGCGGCAGTGATCAGCACGGGGCTCAAGGCGATGTGCGCCGCGAGCCAGGGGGTGTCGCGCACGAGCACCGCCGTCGCGATGACGGTCAGCCCGATGCAGAGCGCGATGACGGCCGCGCCGATCGCGAAGTAGATCCGCTCCTGCGACAGCACGCTGCCGTCGGGCACCAGATGCTGCAGGCCCCACGTGAGCAGCGCGGTCAGCGCCGGCTGCTGGTCGCCGACGCCGCCCTGCACCCACGGGCTGGCGCCCGGGTTGCCGGTCGTGCCCACGGCAAGGTCCGAGTAGCACGCGTGCCACAGGGAGCCGGGTGTGCTCCAGCCGAACCGGATGCAGTGGTTCTTCTGCACGACGCCGAGCGCGACGACGACGCTGGCGAGGGCCGACAGGATGGCGCCCGCATACGTCCAGCCGCGCCGTCCGATCGCGGCGTATGACCCGGTCGGCCCCCCGATGACCTCCGTCGCGTGCCGCGCCACCGGGTCCCCTCGGCTGGGCACACGGATGCGCAGCGGTGCTCGGGTCATGGTCGGCAGGATACGTGGCCTGCCTCATGGTGCGCCGGAGGATGCGGCTGACGAGATCCCAGTCTCGGCCACTACGACTCGTTGAGATCGCACTATCCCGCCCTGTTTTCGTTCTTGGGACCAGAAGGTGCGCTCTCACGCTCGGAAGAATCCCGATGCTTGACTATTGACCATATAGTCAATTACTATTGACCGTGTGGTCAATTCTGTGGTGGCGTCCCCGATGCGGGCGATGGATGCGGTGGTCCGCGCCTACGTGGTCCTCGTCCTGGGAACCGTCGTCGCTCTGGCGATCATGGCCTGGGTCGAGCCGGCACTGGCGACCCAGGAGGCCTGGGTGCATGCAGTGATTGTCGCGGCATTCGCGGTGGTTCTCCCCCTGCGGCTGCGCTCGGCACGAGCGGGCAGCCGAGCCGGCCTGCGAGCGGTCGGGCTGATCGCTGCCGTCTTGTTCCTCGTCAACCTCATCGAGGTGATGATTCCGGGCCTCTTCCCGGTGTGGTTGCGGGTGGTCATGGTCGTGATCGCCGCGCTGATGGCCGCGATGGTCGGCCTGGTGATCCGCGCGGCATCGACCGAACGGCGCAGCTGAGATCATCGCTGTCATGACCAACGCCAATGGCGGGCCGACCGATCGGCCGGCACGTCGAGAACGGCTGAGCGCCGAGCGGCGACGGGAACAGCTGATCCGGGCGACCATCACGGTGGTCTCCCGCTCGGGCTACCAGAACGCGTCGACGGCCGCGATCGCGGCGGAAGCCGGAGTCTCCAAGGGGCTGCTGTGGCACTACTTCGCCGACGGCGACGAGCTGATGGAAGCCACAGCGCGGGCAACGCTGATCAACCTGCGGGAGACCGTCGCCGCGGGGCTGGATCTGGCGGCGCCGATCCCCCAGGTCATCCGCGAAGCGATCCATCGCGCCGCGGCCTTGCATCACACGCACCAGGACGAACTGCGTGCGATGCGCGAGATCGTCGACAATCTGCGCCATCCGGATGGAACGCGCCGACTCGGCCTGGACGAGTTCGAGCAGACCTATCAGCAACAGGCCGCCCTGTTCCGGCGCGGCCAGGAAGAGGGCAGCGTGCGACCCCTGGACACGCGGTTCCTCGCCGTCACCTACCAGGGAGCGGTCGATGCCATGCTCGACTATCTCGACGCCCACCCCGACACCGACGCCGACCGGTATGCCGAGGTCGTTGCCGACATCCTGCTCGGGGGAATCACCAACGCATGACGGCCCGCACGTCCCGGCACATCAGGAGAGGTGAACCATCACCATCGGACCGGCCCCGTTCGAGGTGCATCGGGAGGGCACGCTGCTCCACGGCACCAAGGCCGATCTCGAACGGCGCGGCATCGCCGTCATCTACGACTGACCGGTGACGCAAT
>CAYPQR010000323.1:0-3957 GCA_964412865.1 uncultured Intrasporangiaceae bacterium | reverse complement strand
CCGGTGGTCTCGCCGGCGCTGATCGTGCCGCCGAGGAAGAGCACGCATACCCGTCTGCCCATGAGAAGAAGGTAGCCGGTGCCGCCTACGGATGGTCCTCGCGCCGCGGGCGGAGCGCCGTGGGGACGACGACGTCACCGGTGGCGCCGCCGCGCCCGTCGAGCAGCCATCCCATGCGTTTGATGGTGCGCAGGGTGATCGAACTGTCCTTGATCTCCAGCCATGGCAGATGCTCGCCGATGCGCTGCTCGAGGTCGAGCAGTCCCGCCATCGAACCTGCCCACACCGTGAACAACAGATTCGACTCGCCGGTGGTCGAGGCACACAGCCGCAACTCGGGCACCGTTGCGAGCGCCCGCACCGTGGGCCGCAGTTGGCCCGGCGGCACCCGGGCGAAGTAGCTGCCGTTGATCGGCCACCGCGAATACTCCTGGGCGAGTTCGCAGCGAAAGGTCAGCATCCCGGAGCCGAGGAGCCGGGCGAGCTGTCGTCGTACCGTCGCCGGGTTGCGTCCCGTGGCTCGTGCGATGTCGGCGGCTCCCGCTCGTCCGTCCTCGGAGAGGACTTTGATCAGCGGCCAGGGCTCCGCCGGTGGGGTCGAGAGCCCCTTGTCGGGTCTCGCCGATGCCCGGAACTGTTGCCGGCGCCCGGAGTCGAGCGCGTCGAGGCGCCACGCGTTGGCTTCGTAGTGCAGCTTCTTGACGATGTGCGTCCGGTGACCCTGCACTCCTGGGATCAGCTTCAACTCGTCGAGCGTGTATCTGCTGAAGTCCGCCATGTCGTGCGTCATGACGGTCAGCAGGAAGTCGCCGCTACGCGCCCGTTCCTCGATGCTCACGACCCGGGGGTCGAGGCACAGCGCGTTCTTCACCTCGTCCTTGCCGCCGGGCACGCAGTCGACCTCCACGAAGGCGATCATCGCCTGGGGCGTGCCGCCGCCGGGGTGTGCGGTGATCCACGCGATGCCGTCCTGGCGCAGTCTTCGCCATCGGCCGGCGACGCTCGCCGGGGTCGTCCCCAGGATGCGAGCGGCATCCGCCCACGAGATGCGCGGCGCGATCTGCAGGCCGTGGATCAGCTCGAGGTCACGTTCAGTCAGTGGTCGGGGAGCACGTTCCTCTGTCATGGCAACTCTCGTGTGCACGTTTCTATCGCTTTTTCCGCTGATCACGCACAGTGTCACAGACTGCTGTGACGCGCACCACAGCAAGGGAGATTTCGTGAGCATCGTGCAAGACGCCGGCGACCTGACCGACGACCTGACAGAACTACGGCATGCCCTCCACGCCGACCCGGAGGTCGGTCTGGAGCTGCCACGCAGCCAGGAGAAGGTCCTCCAGGCGCTGTCGGACCTTCCGCTCGAGATCTCGCTCGGCACCGGCTGCACCTCCGTGACCGGCGTCCTTCGGGGCACCGCCGACCGTCACGAGGGCACCGTTCTGCTGCGCGCCGACATGGACGGTCTCCCGGTGAGCGAGCGGACCGGTCTGCCATGGCGTTCCCGGGTCGACGGTGCCATGCACGCGTGCGGACACGATCTGCATACGGCCATGCTCGTCGGCGCGGCACGGGTGCTCGCCGAACACAGAGACCGGCTCGCGGGCGACGTCGTCTTCATGTTCCAGCCCGGCGAGGAGGGATTCGACGGTGCGTCGGTGATGATCGACGAGGGCGTGCTGGACGCCGCGGGACAGCGGGCCGACATGGCATTCGCATTGCACGTCTTCTCCGCCGGCCAACCGCTCGGACGCTTCGTCACCCGCAGCGGCGCCGTCCTGTCGGCATCCGACACGCTCGACGTGACGGTCACCGGCGCGGGCGGCCACGGTTCGACACCGTTCCTCGCCCGAGACCCGGTGACCGCCGTCGCCGAGATGGTGACGACGCTGCAGACGATGGTGACGCGAACGTTCGATGTCTTCGACCCGGTCGTCATATCGGTCGGGTCGCTGCGTGCAGGCAACGCCCGCAACGTCATTCCCGACAGTGCATCGTTCGCGGCGACGATTCGCAGCTTCTCTCCGCAGGCTCGAGAAAGGCTCCGTGAGGTCGTGCCCCGGGCCTTGCACGGCGTCGCCTCGGCACACGGTGTCGACGTCGATGTCGACTACCGCTCGCAATACCCCCTCACGATCAACGACGTCGACCAGACACAGTTTGCGGAGCAGGTCATCCGGGATGTCTTCGATGACCACCGGTATGCGCCGCTCGCGGAACCCATGAAGGCGTCGGAAGACTTCTCGCGAGTGCTGGACGAGGTGCCCGGCAGCTTCATCGGGCTCGGTGCGACGCCTCGAGGCGTGAACCCTCACACCGCGCCGTTCAACCATTCGCCGTTGGCGCAATACGACGACGCCGTGCTACCCGACGGCGCCGCGCTGTATGCCGAGCTCGCCCTTCGCCGCCTGGCCGACCCGCCCACCTCAACGTCCCGAGGAGCACACCGATGACCACACAGACAGCAGCGACATCCACCCGGCGCCGACCCGAGCTCGTCCGGTCCCTCGTCGGCATCGGGGCCGGCAACGCGCTGGAGTGGTTCGACTGGAACGTCTACGCCATCTTCGCGACCTACTTCGCCTCGCAGTTCTTCGACGGCGACGACACGGTCTCCGCCCTGCTGTCGACGCTGGCCGTCTTCGCCGTCGGCTTCGTCGCCCGCCCGTTCGGTGGCCTGGTGTTCGGGTGGATCTCGGATCGTCGCGGCCGCAAGTTCTCGATGTCGCTGTCGATCCTGCTGGCGGCGTTCGGCAGCATCGTGATCGGCATTTCGCCGACCTATGCCACGATCGGCTCCGGCGCGTCCGCCATCCTGCTCATCGCCAGGCTCGTGCAGGGGCTGGCACACGGGGGCGAACTGCCGTCGGCGCAGACCTACATCTCGGAGTACGCGCCACGGGAGCGTCGCGGGCAGTGGTCCAGCCTGATCTATGTCTCCGGCACCACCGGTGTGCTGGCAGCAACGTTGCTGGCTGCGATGCTCACGGCAGTGCTCGACGACTCGCAGATGGAGTCATACGGCTGGCGGATCCCCTTCATCGTCGGTGGCTTGTTCGGGCTGTACTCCCTCTACATGCGGCTGCGGATGAGTGAGACGAGGGTCTTCGAGGCAGCCGTCGGTGGCGCGGCCAAGCTGCCCGGCATGTGGTCGCAGATCATGGCGCACAAGCGGCAGGTGCTGCGCGTGATCGGCCTCAACGTGGGCCTCACCGTCGCCTACTACACATGGGCGATCGCGGCGCCCGCCCACGCCATCGCGTCACGGGGGATCGCGTCGGGTGACGCGTTCTGGGCCGGCGTCGTCGCGAATGTCGTCTTCATCGCGATGCTCCCGGCATTCGGGATCCTGTCGGACCGCGTCGGCCGCAAACCTGTGCTGCTGACCGGGGCCCTCGGAGCGGCGGTGCTGCTCTTCCCGCTCAACGCCATCATCGGCCACAGTGCCGTGATGCTGGCGGTGGCCATGTGCATCGCGATGGTCTTCATCGCGATGGTGGCGTCGATCATCCCCTGCGTGCTCGCCGAGATGTTTCCGACACACATCCGCACCATCGCCGTCGGGATTCCGTATTCCATCGCCGTCGCCGCCTTCGGTGGCACCGCGCCATACCTGCAGGAATTGATCGGCGAGAAGCTGGGGCCCGCGTGGTTCACCGGCTACGTCGTGCTGCTGCTGCTCGTCTCCTCCGCGGTCATCCGGGGCCTCGCGGAGACACGCGGCAAGGACCTTCATCACGACTGACCGGGTCGGTGTTTTCGGCGCGGTGGCTGATGCCGCCGAGCCGAAACCATGGGACGCGGCGGGTGTCGGGGTGTCAGCCGGGTCATAGCGCGCCGTAGGCTGCGCTTGGCATTGACGGCGAGGCAAACGTGAGGGTGTGCGGTGGGCGTTTGGGCGGTCGTCGGGCTCGCCCTCGGCGCGGCGCTCGCCTTCGGTGCCTCCAGCGCGCTGAAGCA
>CAYPQR010000322.1:0-3960 GCA_964412865.1 uncultured Intrasporangiaceae bacterium | reverse complement strand
GCACACCGGCGTCCTCGAACTTCTTGGCCCACTCCGGGTCGGAGGCGATGAAGACGGGCAGCGCGTTGACGAACGCGACACCGGCGTCGATGGCGCACTGGGCATAGAACTTGTCGGCCTCTTCCGAACCCACGGGGAGGTAGGAGACCAGGACGTCGACCTGCTTGTCCTTGAGGGTCTGGACGACGTCGACGGGCTCGGCGTCGGACTCCTCGATGGTCAGGTTGTAGTACTTGCCGAGGCCGTCCTTGGTGTGGCCGCGCTGCACGGTGACGCCGGTGGGCGGCACGTCGCAGATCTTGATGGTGCAGTTCTCGGAGGCGTTGATGGCCTCCGACAGGTCGAAGCCGACCTTCTTGGCGTCCACGTCGAACGCGGCGACGAACTCGACGTCGTTCACGTGGTAGTCACCGAAGGTCACGTGCATCAGGCCGGGCACCGTGGTGTCCGCAGACGCGTCCTTGTAGTACTCCACACCCTGCACGAGCGAACTCGCGCAGTTGCCGACGCCGACGATGGCGACGCGCACCGATCCCATGGGTTACTCCTTGTTGTCCTTCGCCGGCCGTTCCGGCGAATGGTGATCTGATTCCTTGCGGTATGCCGATCGTTCGGTCTCGATCAGCTCGGAGAGCCAACGCACCTCTCGCGCGGTCGACTCCAGGCCGTGGCGGTGCAGCTCGGCGGTGTAGCTGTCGACCCGCGCGCGACGTTCCTTGCTTGCCCTGCGAGCAGCGTCCAGACGCTCTTCGAGGCGGCTGCGGCGTCCTTCGAGGATGCGCAGCCGCACGTCACTGGTCGCGCGGCCGAAGAACGCGAAGTGCACGTCGAAGTTCCCGTCCTCCCAGGAGGCGGGCCCCGTCTGGGTCATCATCTCCTGGAACTGCTCCTTGCCCTCGGCGGTCAGCTCGTAGGTGATGCGAGCTCGCCTCCCGCCGGCGTGCCCCTGCGGCTGCCCCTCGTGCGGCGATTCGCTGATCCAGCCGCGCGCGACGAGGCGCTGCAGGCACGGATACAGCGAGCCGTAGGAGACGGCCCGGAACGCGCCGAGCACGGCGGCGAGCCGCTTGCGCAGCTCATACCCGTGCAAGGGGGCGTCGTGCAGCAGCCCCAGGATCGCCAGTTCGAGGATGGCGCCACGCCGAGACATGCCGTCCTCCTTGAAATGCCGGGTTGGGGTGCTGCGACTGACAATGTTTGTGCGTTGTCGGTCACACCATAGCACCGCGATGTATCGGCTCGATACATCGCGGGGATACAGCAAGGGTCGGCGGCATCAGTGCCTCGTCGACCATGGAATCGGCGAGCCGCGCCCGCGGGGTGACTGCCGCAGGAGTGTCAGTCGTTGACCTCTGGGGTCTCGCCGGCGTCGGCGCGGGCGAGCGCACGGTGCACCGTCGACAGGGCGATGGCGGCACCGACGAGCGTGGCCGCGCCGATCAGGAACGGCAGTCTCGCGTCCACGTGGGCGACGAGCTGACTGGCGACATACGGCGCGAGACCTCCCCCGATGAACCGGACGAAACTGTAGGTGGCCGACGCGACCGGGCGCTCCACGGGCGCCGTGCTCATCACCGCCGTCGTGACGAGGGTGTTGTTGACCCCGACGAAGATGCCCGACGCGATGACGGTCGCGATCACGACCGTCTTGTCGCCCGACCAGATGCCGATGGCGGCGATGTCGGCGGCCATCAGCGCGAAATTGACGTAGAGCGTGGCGGCCGTGCCGAAGCGCTCACGCAGCCGGGGCGCACCCCAGATCGCGAAGATCGCGACCAGCACGCCCCAGCAGAAGAAGACGAGGCCGAGCTTGCGCGGGGTGATGGGTCGCATCAGGAAGGGCGAGTAGCCCAGCATCGTGAAAAAGCCCCAGTTGTAGAGGAGTCCGACGACGCTGGTGGTCGCGAGCGTGCGGTGTCGCAGCGCCCGGATGGGCTCGCTGATGCTCTCCTTGCGTTTCGGGGGAGGGGTCTTCGGCAGCAGGATCATCGTGGCGGCCAGCGAGATCGCCATGAGCACCGAGACGCCGAAGAACGGCCACCGCCATCCGATGCTGCCCAGCTCGCCGCCGAGGATCGGGCCCGATGCGATGCCGACGCCGAGCGCCGTTTCATACAGCACGATGGCACCCGCGAACCCGCCGCTGGCCGAACTGACGATCACTGCCAGCGAGGTCGCGATGAACAGCGCGTTGCCGAGGCCCCAGCCGGCGCGGAACCCGACGATGCCGTTGATGCCGCTCGACGACCCCGCCGCGGCGGCGAACAGGACGATCAGCACGAGCCCGGCGATCAGGGTCCGCTTGGCCCCCAGCCGGCTCGACACCCATCCGGTCACCAGCATCATCACCGCGGTCACGACCAGATAGCTGGTGAAGAGCAGCTCGACCTGGCTCGGGCTCGCATGCAGCTGACTGGCGAGGGCGGGCAGGATCGGATCGACCAGCCCGATGCCCATGAACGAGACGACGCAGGCGAACGCGACCGCCCATACGGCTCGCGGCTGGTGGAAGGGGTTCGCGCGGCGTGGCGTGCTGTCGACGGAGGTATCCGTGACGGCATCACTCATACCACCAAACTACATAGGTATGCGATGCAACCCCTCGGCGACCCGGACCACCCGCGCTCGCGAACCGCGCGCACGGGACACCGACAATTTCGGGTTACGCTTCACCGGTGACGGCAAACGCCCCCTCATCGAAGCGCCCGCGACGCCACCACAAAGAGCACGGCCTGTGGTTCAAGGTCGCGGTGCGCACCCTGCTCGGTTTCGTCGGCCTCTTCCTGCTCGCGGTGCTCGCGTTCGTGATCCTCTACATCAAGATCGACATCCCGGCACCCAACGCCGACGCGCAGAAGCAGACCTCGATCGTCTACTACTCCGACGGCAAGACCGAGATCGGACGCATCGGCCAGGTCAACCGCGAGGATGTGCAGCTCGACCAGGTGCCGAAGGTCGTGCAGCATGCCTTCCTCGCGGCCGAGGACCGCAATTTCTATGAGAACCAGGGAATTTCGCCCACCGGCATCGCGCGGGCATTCTGGGCCAACTTGCGGGGGCGGCCGGAGCAGGGCGGCTCGACGATCACCCAGCAATACGTGAAGAACTACTTCCTCTCGCAGGACCGGTCGTGGAAGCGCAAGATCAAGGAGGCGATGATCTCGATCAAGATCGATCGCAAATACTCCAAGGATCAGATCCTGCAGGACTACCTCAACAACACCTACTTCGGCCGCGGCGCATACGGCATCCAGGCGGCCGCGCAGACCTACTTCGGGGTCGACGCGAAGGACCTGACGATCAGCCAGGGCGCCTTCCTCGCCTCGGTCATCAACGCGCCATCGCTCTATGACCCGGCGAACGGCAAGGCCGCGGAGCAGCGGGCGAACCGGCGCATGGTCTATGTGCTGGACGGGATGGTCGAGGAGGGCTGGCTCACCAAGGAGCAGCGGGCGAAGGCGACGTTCCCGACCTTCCACAAGCAGGAGCCGCCCGACTACGGCACGGGGCCGAAGAGTTTCATCCTGAAGGACGTGAAGGAGCACCTCAAGACCTCGCTGCACCTGACCGACCAGGACATCGCGCGCGGGGGGTTGCGCATCACGACCACCATCAACAAGCACGATCAGAAGGCCGCGGTGGCGGCCGTGAAGAAGAACGTCTCGTCGCGGACGGCCAAGATCAACGCGTTGCACGCCGGCCTGATCGCGCAGAAGCCGGACGGTGCGGTCGTGGCGATGTTCGGCGGCCGCGGTTCGGCGCAGACGTCGCTCAACTCGGCGACGCAGGCACGGATGCAGGGTGGCTCGCAGTTCAAGGTGTTCACCCTGGCCGCCGCGGTGAAGCAGGGCATCCCGCTGACGAAGACCTACGACGGGTCGAGCCCGCTCACGATCGGCAACACCACCTTCCAGAACGACCTGCACGAGCAGTTCGGCATGATCGACCTCAACACGGCGC
>CAYPQR010000321.1:0-3967 GCA_964412865.1 uncultured Intrasporangiaceae bacterium | reverse complement strand
CGTGTCAGCTCGCCGAGCGCCAGCGCGCCCGGTCCTGGCCGGCGCCGACCGAGCACTTCATCAGCGTGCCCGCGCTCGTCCAGCCGGTCGCGCCCTTCGGCGCGCAGAAGGCACCCGGATGCACGATGGGTCCGTGGGCCGGCGACGACGGCGAGCCGCTTCGGTTGCGCTGGCCTACTCGCGGATGCGCAGGATGCGGCGTGGTGCTGGGAGAGGCGGATGTGCCGGGCGTCGCCGATGCCGTGTGGTCACCGCCCAGAGGTATGGCTGGGGACTTCGGCAGCCGCTCCTCCGCACACGTGCCGAGCACCCGCGCCATTGCGGCCTTTTCGGCAGATGTGACTGCAAGGTGATACTTCGCCTTCACGGCGACCTGGCGGGCGACATACGGGCACCGCTCCCGCTTCCTCGGCGGCAGCCAGGTCGCGGCGTCGCCATCACCCTTGGACATGTTGTAGTGGGCGTCGACGGCGAGCAGCTCCAGCGGGTCGTTCGCCAGTTCCTTGCGCTTGGCATCCGACCAGCGCCACGCGCCCATCGCCCAGGCGTCGCCGAGCGCCACGACGTGGTCGATCTGCACCGGCGAGTAGGAGGCCGACGAACGGTGGAACGCGACCGTCATCCCCGTGTAGGGGTCGTGCAGCGTCCCACTCAGCACCAGGCAGCCCCGGGTGCCGGCCTTGATCGTCGTGTCGACCAGGTCCCGGCGCAGCACATCGTTGCGCTGGTCGCACCCGTTGCGATCGGTGTCCGACCAGGCGGAGCCGAAGCGGTCGCGGTCGTAGCCGGTCATCGGCGCCCTGCCCTTGACCCGCAGCCGGGCCAGCGCCGCCATCGCGGTGCCTGCCGCGGGCGCGTGACGGGGCGTGGCCCGCTGCGCCGCGCCTCCTGTCGACGTCGTCCCCGTTGCGCCGGTATGCGTGCTCGTGGCGGGAGCCGGAGTCGTCCTGACGGCCGGCGAAGGGCTCGCGGTCGCCGTCCCCTCGGCGGACGAGCCCCCTTCCGGCGCGCACGCCGCGAGGCCCGCGACCAACATCGCCGCGGCCGTGCCTCGCGCCATGGCCGAGGCCGCCCGGCGGCGTCGAGCCGCGGCATACATCGGCAGGCGTTTCGGCACGCTCCACGATCTCACGCGACCCGTCGCGTCCCACCGGATTTTGCGGTCGTGACACCAGCATGCCGAATGTGAGATCGCCCACAGCACACCGCGCTCCCCGGACCGAGCTCCCGCTCGAGCACGCATCCGCAGGTGCTCGAAAACCCCGGAATCACGCCTCGTATGCGCGGCGCCGGACGGGCTCCGGCGCCGCTTCCCACATCGTGGACGCCACGACGCCCCAGCGCATCCGACCGGTGATCCGGCTCGAAGGGGTTCTGCCCGGGGAACCGGACTATAGTCCCTGCACTGTGTGTCCTTCCGACGAAGACTGCACGCCGGATCAGCCCTCCGACGCCCCTGAACCCTCGCATCGCTCCCGCCGCCATGCGACGGCCGCTGCCGCCATCTCCTGTGACGCCGCGGGCACCGGTCAGGCCCTCCCGGCGGGCACCGGCGGCGACGAGGGCGGCCACGCCGGCGATCACGGCGCACACGGGAACGACGGCGGTCCAGGCGGTCGACGGCGGCATCAGGGTCCGGCCGCGGTCGTCGCACTCGCAGCCCTGGGCGTCGTCTTCGGCGACATCGGCACCAGCCCGCTGTATTCGATGCAGACGGTCTTCTCGCTCGACAACGGGCTGGTGCGCCCCACCGAGGCCGACGTCTATGGCGTCGTCTCGATGGTGTTCTGGTCGATCACCGTGGTCGTATCGATCAAATATGTCGGCATCCTCATGCGGGCCGACAACGACGGCGAGGGCGGCGTCATGGCCCTCGCCGCGCTGGCCCAGCGGGTGATGACGCTCAAGTCGCCCAAGCGAGTCGCCGCCGCCGTGCTGCTGGCCATCCTCGGCGCCAGCCTGTTCTTCGGCGACTCGCTGATCACCCCGGCCATCTCCGTCCTCTCATCGGTCGAGGGCCTGGAGATCGCGAGCCCGGATCTCGCCGAACTGGTGCTGCCGATCGCGCTGGTCATCCTCACGCTGCTGTTTGCGGTGCAGCGCTGGGGCACCGGCCGGGTCGGTTCGGCGTTCGGGCCGATCATGCTGCTGTGGTTCACCGTGATCGGCCTCGTCGGGCTCGACACCGTGATCCACCACCCGGGCGTGATCAAGGGCCTGCTGCCGACCTACGCCCTGCTCTTCGTCGCCGAGCACCCCTATCTCGCCTTCGTCGCGATGGGGGCGGTCGTCCTGTGCATCACCGGTGCCGAGGCGCTGTATGCCGACATGGGCCACTTCGGCCGCGCCGCCATCGCGCGCGCGTGGTTCTTCGTCGTGCTGCCCGCCCTCACCCTCAACTACCTCGGCCAGTCGGCCCTGATCCTGCAGGATCCGAGCGCGGCGGCGAACCCGTTCTTCCTGCAGGTGCCCGGCTGGGCGCGCTACCCCGTCGTCATCCTCGCGACGGCCGCCACGGTCATTGCGTCGCAGGCCGTCATCTCCGGGGCCTTCTCCATCGCCCGGCAGGCCGGCAGCCTGGGGCTGCTGCCGCCGCTCACCGTGCGGCAGACCTCCGACAAGGCCGCGGGCCAGGTCTACCTGCCGGTCGTCAACGCGGCCATGTTCGTCGGCGTCCTGGTGCTCGTCGTCGCGTTCGGGTCGTCGCAGCGGCTCGCCACCGCATACGGCATCGCGGTGACCGGCGCGCTGGTGATCGACACGACCCTGATGCTGATCGTCGCCCGGGCCATGTGGCGGTGGTCGGCGTGGAAGATCGCGGTGGCCGCGCTCGTCTTCCTCGGGCTGGAGGCGATCTTCCTGTTCGGCAACGTCACCAAGATCATCCACGGCGGATGGCTGCCGCTCGCGATCGCGGCGGCGCTGTTCATCATGATGACGACCTGGCAGATCGGGCGAGACCGCGTCACCGCCAAACGCACGGCGAAGGAGGGGCCGCTCACCGATTTCGTGCAGAAGGTGCTGACCATGCAGGTGCCCCGCGTGCCCGGCACCGCCATCTTCCCCAATCCGTCCAAGCAGACGACGCCGCTGGCGATGCGCGCCAACGTCGAGCACAACGGCATCCTGCACGAACAGGTCATCATCGTCTCGGTCATCCGCCACCGCGTGCCCCACATCGAACCCGCCGACCGGCTGGAGATCGACGACCTCGGCTACCAGCAGGACGGCATCGTGCACCTGGCCGTGAACATCGGCTTCTCCGACCGGCCGGACATCCCGAAGGCGCTGCGGCTGGCCAGCATGGGGCCGCTGCCCGAGGCCGGCATCACCTTCGACCCGCGGTCGGCGACCTATTTCCTGTCACGTGCGTCGATCCAGCGCGCCAACACACCCGGTATGCGCAGCTGGCGCAAGGCGATCTTCCTCGTGCTCGCGCACAACGCGGCCGACCCGGCGCGCTACTTCAACCTGCCGGTCGGGCGCACCGTCACGATGGGTTTCCCGATCGACCTGTGAGCGCCGAGGCGTCCTCCAGCCCGTCGAGCTCCGGAAGATCCGGCGCGGCCGGCTCCTCCAGAGCCCCGGCCCGATCCTTCGCGCCGAGGCTCGCCTTGTCGATCACCTGCTCCACGGTGTCGACGACGGCGGCTCCCTTGTCCTTGCCCAGCATCGGCGTGACCGCGCGGACCACGTCGAGCGGCAGCGGGATCACCACCGACGACTTGGCGTTGGAGCCGACCTCGGCCAGCGTCTGCAGATAGCGCAACTGCAACGTGGTGGGGTTCTCGCTCATCACGTCGGCCGCTGCAGCCAACTGCTTCGACGCCTGGAACTCTCCGTCGGCGTTGATCACCTTGGCGCGGCGTTCGCGCTCGGCCTCGGCCTGGCGGGCGATCGCGCGCTGCATCGCCTCGGGCACGTCGACGTCCTTGATCTCGACGATCGACACCTTGATGCCCCACGG
>CAYPQR010000320.1:0-3977 GCA_964412865.1 uncultured Intrasporangiaceae bacterium | reverse complement strand
CCCGCTGACGCCGGCCCGCGCACCTCGAGAATCCCCGGGCGGTGTCACACCGACCGGCCCGTCGGTGTCTCCATGCCGAGCGCGACCAAGCGCTCGGGAGGAGGGACCACCACACCGGCAGGTGCAGCCGCGGTGAAACCACGGTGAAACCACGGGAGCGCACACTGCAGGAGTATCACGGCGAATCCGGCCGGGGAGGGCACCGATCGCGCCGGGTCATGGGAATGACCGAGGGCTTCGGAGTGTTCACTGTGCGGATCTCGCTCAAAACAAAGTCGTTGGAGACTCCCCCGGAGCCGGCGTTATTCTGCTATAGGGGGTCGGCGGACCGCCGGTCGTGTGCAGGAGGATCGGCCACCGTCCTCGAGCCTCCACCCACCATCTCGAGAGGATCGAATGTCCGAACAAGCAACCCGGGAGTATCCCGAAAAGATCGATGGTGAGGTGCTGAAGGTCGCCGGGGTGGTCGTGCTCGGCGCCATCATGGCCATCCTCGACATCACGGTCGTCAACGTCGCACTGCCGACGTTCCAGCACGTCTTCGCCACCGGCGGCGAGGACGAGGTGTCGTATGCGACCGTCGCATGGACCGTCACCGCCTACACCCTGGCCCTCGCGACCGTCATCCCGCTGACCGGATGGGCCGCCGACCGGTTCGGCACCAAACGTCTGTACATGACGGCGATCGGGCTGTTCACGATCGGCTCCATCCTGTGCGCCACCTCGCAGTCGATCGAGATGCTGATCGGCTTCCGTGTGCTGCAGGGTCTGGGCGGCGGCATGCTGATGCCGCTCGGCATGACGATCATGACGCACGCGGCGGGCCCGAAGCGGATCGGCCGGCTCATGGCCATCCTCGGGGTGCCGATGCTGCTCGGCCCGATCGGCGGTCCCATCCTCGGTGGGTTCCTCATCGAGAAGGTCAGCTGGCACTGGATCTTCCTGATCAACGCACCCATCGGCGTGATCGCCATCATCTACGCCTGGTTCGCGCTGGAGAAGGACAACCCGACGCCGTCGGAGTCGTTCGACTTCGTCGGTATGGCGATGATGTCGCCCGGCCTGGCGCTCTTCTTGTTCGGCGTCTCGTCGTGGCCGAGCGAGGGCAGCTTCACCGCGCCGCGCGTGTGGATCTCGATGGTCGTCGGGCTGCTGCTGGTGATCGCGTTCGTGTTCCACACCTTCCGGCCCGAGCACCCGCTGCTGGATCTGCGATTGTTCAAGAACCTGATGCTCAGTGTCTCGGTCATCACGATGTTCCTGTTCGCCATGGCGTTCTTCGGCGGGCTGTTGTTGCTGCCGACCTACTTCCAGCAGGTGCGCGGCGAAAGCACCCTGTCCTCGGGCCTGCTCATGGCACCGCAGGGCATCGGCGCGATGATCACCATGCCGATCGCGGGCGCCCTCGCCGACAAGTTCCCGGTGGGCCGCATCGTCCCGGGCGGTCTGGTCCTGATCATCGCGGGGATGTTCGCCCTCACCCAGCTGGGCGGCGACACGTCATACGGCTGGATCATCGGCGTGCTGTTCGTGATGGGCCTCGGTATGGGCGCCACGATGATGCCGATCATGACGGGTGCGCTGAAGACGTTGCGCAACAAGGAAGTCGCGCGAGGGTCGACGCTGCTCAACATCATCCAGCAGATCGGATCGTCGTGTGGTGCCGCCATCATGTCGGTCCTGCTGACGACCCACATCAAGAACTCGCCGCTGGCCGGCATCGGCCAGCTGCTGGCCGCGGATCCGTCGGCGGCCAAGACCAATCCGCAGGTGCAGGCGATGATCCAGCACTTCGGAGGTCTGACGAAGTTCCTGGACGCGGTCAAGGACGCAGGCGGTCACGCCTTCGGCCAGACCTATTGGGTCGCGGCGATATTGATCTCACTCACGATCATTCCGGCGCTGTTCCTGCCTCGCAAGCGGGAGACGGAGGAGGAGTACGAGTCGGACGAGACCCCACCGGTCGTCATGCATTGACACCGGACGCGAAACCGGCTCCGCCCGAATGCCTCGGGCGGAGCCGGTTTTCGTATCCGAGGGGTCAGGCGCGGGCGTCCATCCCGGCGACCTCTTCTCGCACCTCACGCTGCCGGAAGCCCCAATACGTGTGCCGGCTCACCAGCAGCAACGCGATCACGCCCAGCACCACCCAGGCGACGATGATCGCGATGTGCACCCAGATCTGGTAGCTGTCCAGATAGATCACGCTGCGGACGGCGTCGACCCCGGCACCGTTGGGCAGCCACGGGCCGATGTGCCGCCAGAAGCCCGGCAGCAACTGATAGCCGAACGCCCCACCGGCACTGGGGTTTCCGAGCACGACGAACAGCAGGATGCTGACCCCGACACCGACGATGCCGAAGAGCGCCTCCATGCCCATCGTGAAGACCGACGCCGCGATCGACAGCGCCGTGCCGATGCCGGCCATCGCCCAGAAGTGTCCGTTCAGCGCCCCGATGATCGGACCGACCAGCAGCGCGCCGCCGATGCCGGACAGCACGCCATACGCGGCGCAGCCGATCAGACGCCACTGCACCCGCTTGAAATTGCGCGCCTTCGGACCCTTGCGTATGCCGAGCAGCGACGCCATGAGGTATCCGCCGACGAGCCATCCGACGACCAGATAGAAGCTGGTGAGGCCTCGCGCGTCACCCTTTTGCACCGGCACGGCGTCCTGCACCGTCAACTGCCGCCCCTGCTTGGCGTTCATCTGTTTGAAGATCGTGGTCATCGCGCCGGTCACCGACGACCCCTGCGCCGAGTTGATCATGAGCGTGTCGCTGCTGCCTCGAGTGTCGTAAACGTAGACCGCGGAGCGTTTGCCGTGACGCAGATCGGTCTTGGCGTCATCCATCGAGTCGTATGGGTGGGCGCTGATCGCACCCCCGGGCAGGTTGTCGAGCTGCTCGGCGACCTTGGGTGCGGCGCCCTGGTCGGCCACGACCGCCACCGACATCGAGTGCGGGTCGGGGCTGTGGAAGGCGCCGACATACGAGGCGATGAATCCGAACTGCACGATGATCGCGCCGATCAGCAGCGCGATGGTGCGCACGCCGAGCACATCTTTCAACCGGTCACGCCGCGACTCCTCCCGACTGCTCTCGTAGCCTTCGGCAGGGCCGTGACCGATCGTCGTCCGCGTGGTGACCTCGTCCGCGTCGTCCTCTGCCGCGTGTTTCGGCTTGCGTTCGGACTCCCCCATGGATTCCTCGTGACCGGAGTCTTCCGCCGGGGCCTCGGGCTGCTCGTCATCGGGCATCGACATCCCTCCTTCGTCACGTGGAGGTTAACGCGATCGGGCGACCACGGGCGGGAAGGCCGCGCTGTGATCTCGATCTCGAAGGGACCGGTCAGGGCCGCGCGCCGCCCTGACCGCCGGCCTGCTCGAAGGCCGTCAGCAGCTGGTCGCTGAACAGCACGAAGCGCACGACCTCGAACTCGTCGGCGCGCGGCCGCACCGCCTGCCAGGCGACACGGGCCACCTCGTCGGCGTCCCAACCGAAGATGCCCGCACTGATCGCGGGGAAGGCAACGGTGCGCGCACCCTCGCCGGCGGCGACATCGAGGCTGCGGGTGAAACACGACGCGAGCAGCGCGGGGTCGGTCTGCCCGCGACGCCGGTTGGGGCCGACGGTATGGATGACCCGGTGTGCGGGCAGTTCATACCCGCCGGTGGCGACCGCCTCCCCGACCGGGAGTCCGTCCGGGAGCGTGGTGGCCCGCAGCCGGCGGCATTCCTCGAGCAGCCCGGGCCCGGCGGCCGCGTGAATGGCGCCGTCGACACCCCCTCCGCCGAGCAGAGAGGAGTTGGCGGCGTTGACGATGGCATCCACCCGCTCCGTCGTGATGTCTCCCCGGCGGCACTCGATCGCACCCATAGCTCCAGCGTAGGCGCAACGGTCAGCCGGCGTCGGGCTCAGGAGCGGGCTCGGTGGAGCGCACCAGCTGGATGACCGACAGCACGACCGCCGCGAGGA
>CAYPQR010000319.1:0-3984 GCA_964412865.1 uncultured Intrasporangiaceae bacterium | reverse complement strand
TGGGCGTGGTCGGTGACCCGTGCCGAGGACCGGCGGACTGGATGGAACCGGGGGCTGCACCGGAGCGTCGTAGCCCTGCGGCCAACCCCAGCCGCACGTTTTTCAGGAAGGGAATCACCATGATCATGCGTCGAGTCGCGGCGACCGCCACTTTGCTCGCACTTCCACTGGGCCTGGCGGCCTGTGGCGGCAGCAAGCCCAGCAAGGCCGAGGTCAAGTCAGGGATGCAGCACTACGTGCAGAAGACGCTGGAGGGGGAGAGCGGCTCATCGTCTCTCTCGAAGGCCTCGCTGAAGAAGTACAGCGACTGCATCGTCGACAAGGTCTATGACGACGTCAGCGCCGACGCGCTCAACGCCATGAAGGACGGCGACAACGACGCCAAGGTCAAGCAGAGCGACAAGGACGCCGTGAGCCAGGCATCCAAGGACTGCGCCGGCAAGCTCACCGCGGCCGGCTGATCGACCTGAGCCACCGGCGACGCCGCGTCGGCAGATCAACGGTGGATGCCCGGGACCGCATGGTCCCGGGCATCGTCAGTCCCGCGCTCGATCCAGATCGGCGGCGCCGAAGGCCTGCGGCAGCACCTCGCTCATCGGCAAGACTCCCTGCGGAGTCTGCAGGAGGCAGCCGGGGCCCCCGTGTTCCCAGAGCAATTGGCGGCATCGACCGCACGGCATGATCGCCTCGCCGGACACGTTGACGCAGACGACCGCGACCAGCCGCCCGCCGCCCGTGCGCACCAGCTGCGACACCATTCCGCATTCGGCGCACAGCGTCACGCCGTATGCCGCGTTCTCCACGTTGCACCCCGACACCAACCGGCCGTCGTCGACCAGCCCGGCGGCCCCCACGGCATACCGGCTGTATGGCGCGTAGGCGGCGCGCATCGCCTCGATCGCCGCCGCTGTCAACGCAGCCCAGTCGATGACGGCGTCAGCCCTTGACATACGGCTCACCGTCGGCCGCGGGTGCGCGCACCCGGCCCACCAGACCGGCCACGGCGAAGATCGTGGCGAGATACGGCAGCGTGCCGAGCAGGTTGGAGTCGATCCGCACCGGCGTCTGCATGAGCGACAGCACGGTCTGCAGCGCCGTCGCGAAACCGAACAGCAGCGCCGCACCCAAGGCACCGCGCGGCGTCCACCGGCCGAAGATCAATGCCGCCAGGGCGATGAAGCCGTTGCCGGAGGTGATGTTCTTGGTGAACGATCCGACCGCGCCGATCGTCATGAACGCGCCCGCGATGCCGGCGATCGCGCCGCCGATGATGACGTTGCGGTATCGCAGGGCGAGCACGTTGATGCCGACCGTGTCGGCCGCCTTCGGGTGCTCACCGACAGCGCGCGTGCGCAGGCCCCATCGGGTGCGCAACAGCGCGTAGTCGATCGCGATGACGATCAGGTACATCGCGTAGACGATGACGTTCTGGTCGAACAGCAACGCGCCGATGACGGGGATGTCGCTCAGACCCGGGATCGCGATCGGGTGGAAGAAGCCCGGGTTGTTCAGCGCGTCCTGGTTGTCGGCCATGAGCGCGTCGAACAAGAACCCGGTCAGCCCGAGGGCGAAGACGTTGAGCACGACCCCGAGGATCACCTGGTTGACCAGGAACTTGATGGAGAACACGGCGAGCAGGGCCCCCATCAGTGCCCCGACGATCATGGCTCCGACCAGTCCGATCCACAGGCTTCCCGCGATGCTGCCGACCAGGGCGCCCGCGAAGGACGCGGCGAGCATCTCACCCTCGATCGCCACGTTGATGACGCCCGACTTCTCGCACAGCACACCGGACATCGCGCCGAGGACCAGCGGTGTCGCCAGGAAGAGTGACTGCTGCAGCAGCCCGCCCACCTGCACGGTCGTGCCGCCGCTACCCGCCCAGGCGAGGAATGACACGACGAAGAGCACGCCGCAGATCGACCCGACCCACTTCATCGCCCACGGGCCGAATCCGCGCACCATCTGATAGATCCCACACAGCACGATGATGATGCCGATGACCGTGCAGGTGCCCTGCGCGGGCAGGTGCAACTGCGGCACCGTGACGCCTTCGCCGGTCGCATTGAAGTCGAACACCGAGGTCTGGCTCGTGTGCGCGCTGCGCCCGAGCACCAGCGCCGACAGGACCCCGATGAGCACGAGCGCGATGCCGATGCCCAGTTGCCGCTTGCGGCTGACCCGCACCTGCGCCACCTTGTGGGTGACGATCTGCTCCGGGATCGGCTGGTCCTCCTCGGGGACCTCCACACGTGTATTCGTCATCCGTTCCACCCCTTGGCGAGCACTGCAGAGGCACCACGGTCGGTCTTGCGCAGCCGGAACACCAGGCGCACGAGGCCGGGCGCCGCGATGAAGAGCACGATCAGCGACTGGATGATCTGCACCAGTTCCTGCGGCGTGTTGGTCGACGCCAGCATCTGCACTCCCCCGGCCCTCAGGGCCCCGAAGAGCAGGCCCGCCCAGAAGGTACCGGCCGCGCTGCCCCGGCCGAGCAACGCCACCGTGATCGCGTCGAAGCCCATCCCGGCGTCGACATCGTTGGTGACCGCGCCGTTGGGGCCCAGCACCTGGGCCGTCCCGGCCAATCCGGCGAGCGCGCCGACGATCAGCATCGAGACGATGTAGGCCGCCGAGATGCTCATGCCCGCCGTGCGGGCGGCGTTCTGGTTGGCGCCGACCGCGCGGAAACGGAAGCCGAGCGTGCTGCGGGTGAGCAGCCACCATACGAAGAAGGTCGCCAGGATCGCGAGGATGAACGACGCGTTGACGCGCAGGTCGCCGCTGAGACCAGGCACTCCGGGGAAGCGGGCGTTGTGGTCGACTTCCGGTGAGATCGCCTGCTGATAGGGCGGTTTCTGGAAACCGTGCACACTGAGCAGATAGTTGATGATCCCCAGCGCGATGTAGTTGAGCATGATCGTGCTGATCACCTCGTGCGCCCCGGTCTTGGCCTTCAGCCAGCCCGCGATGCCGGCCCAGAGCGCGCCGCCGACGATGCCGCCGAGGATCGCGACGATCAGGTGGATCACCACCGGCAGATGCCATGCGAATCCGATGTAGCCGGCGAAGATCGCCGAGATCAGCATCTGGCCCTGAGCACCGATGTTGAACAGGCCGACCCGGAATGCGAGGGCGACCGACAGACCCGCGAGGATCAGCGGGGTCGCGGCCACGAGGGTTTCGGAGATCGGCCCGAGGATCGTGCCGAGCGAACCGCTGGACAGGTCGGACGGATCGATGATCGCGCCCTGGAACAACGCCGTGTATGCCTGCGAGATCGCCTGCCATCCCGCGCTGAACGTGTCGCCGGGCGCGGCGAAGAAGTATTTCATCGCCGAGCGGGTCGCCTCGTCCGAGACGACGATCAGGATCGCGCCGACGACCAGCGCGGAGAAGATCGAGAGGATGGTGACCACCGCCGGGTGGTCGCTGCGGAAGATCTCCCACAGCGTGCTCTCTCGACCGTCGCGCAGCCCGGGCTGCTCACGCACCTGCTCGCTGCCCTCTCCCGGCCCGCCGGTGGCGTCCGGCTGCTCGGGCGGGTCCTCCGGCCCCTTGCCGTCTGTCATACCTGATCCTCTTCCCTGTCGCCGGAAGCCTCGGGATCGCCGGGCTCCTGGTCTGTCTGGCCGGCCATGAGCAGGCCGAACTCCTCGGCGCTCGCATCGGGCGGCAGCTCCCCGATGATCTTGCCGCGATACATCACCCCGACCCGGTCGGCCAGGCCGATCACCTCGTCGAGTTCGGTCGAGACCAGCACGACGGCAGACCCCCGGTCGCGCTCCTCGATGATGCGTTTGTGGACGAACTCCATCGAGCCGACGTCGACACCGCGGGTCGGCTGGGAGACGACGAGCAGGCGCAGCGGCCGGGAGAGCTCGCGCGCCAGCACGACCTTCTGCTGGTTGCCTCCGGAGAGGGTGGACGCCGCGGAGTGGATCGACTGGGTGCGCACGTCGAACTCCTCGACGCGCTCCGTGG
>CAYPQR010000318.1:0-3989 GCA_964412865.1 uncultured Intrasporangiaceae bacterium | reverse complement strand
TTCGAGGTCTGACGAAGCGAGGACGCAGATGCCACAGCGCGTCGCCATCACCGGTTCATCCGGGCTGATCGGTGGCGCGCTGTCGGCGTATCTCTCGGACCGCGGTGACGAGGTCGTGCACCTGGTGCGACGGGCGCCGCGCCTGCCGCACGAGGTGCAATGGTGGCCGGAGCGGCATGAACTGGACCCGGGCGTGTTGCGGAATGTCGACGCGGTGGTCAATCTCGCCGGTGCGGGGATCGGTGATCGGCGGTGGACGTCGGCATACAAGCGTGTGCTGTGGGACTCGAGGGTGTCGGGGACTGCAGCGGTCGTGGACGCGATCACGGCCGCCGAGCGTCCCGTGCGTCTGGTCAACGGCTCGGCCATCGGGTTCTACGGCGACCGCGGTGAGGAGGGCCTCGACGAGACCAGCCCCGCCGGGAGAGGGTTCCTCGCCGATCTGGTCATGGCATGGGAGGCGGCGACCGCGCCGTTGCAGGCTGCCGGACACTCGGTGGCGCTGGCCCGCACCGGCATGGTGCTTGCGCCGCACGGTGGCGCGCTCGGCAGGCTGCTGCCGTTGGCTCGTCTCGGGATGGCGGGCCCGCTCGGTTCCGGCAGGCAGTGGTGGTCGTGGATCAGTCTCGTCGATGAGGTGCGGGCATTGGCCCATCTCGTCGACCACCCGCAGCTGCGCGGCCCCGTCAACCTGATCGCGCCCGCGCCCGCCCGGCAGCGCCAGATCGTCCGTTCCCTCGCCGGGCGGCTCGGGCGGCCGGCGGTCCTGCCGGCGCCGCGGTTCGCCCTGCGCGTCGCCCTCGGCGAGTTCGCCGGCGATGTTCTTGCGAGCCAGCGGGTGATCGGCACCCGGCTCACGGACGGCGGGTTCACCTGGCAGCACCCCGATCTCGAAGGCGTTATTCCCTGGGTCCTCGACCGGTGAGCGCGTCTGCCCGCGGGTGCGACGGTGGCCCGGTGCCGTGCGATAAGAAGGTGCTCGCCGGCGGCGCGTTCATCTAGGCTTGAGAGTATGCATCAGGAGGCCCCGACCACGTCCTCGGCTCCCGGTGCCTCCACCGCACGTGCATCGACCGAATCGATGGTCCAGGCACGCGACCTGCGCAAGTCCTTCGGTGACTTCGAGGCGGTGCGCGGCATCGACGTGGAGGTCCGCCGGGGTGAGGCCTTCGGCTTCCTCGGCCCCAACGGCGCAGGCAAGTCGTCGACGATGCGCATGATCGCGGCCGTCTCGCCGCCGACAAGTGGGCACCTGCGCGTGCTGGGCATGGACCCCGTCTCGGACGGCCCGGCCATCCGCGCACGTCTGGGCGTCTGCCCCCAGGAGGACTCGCTCGACCCGGACCTACGAGTGCGCGAGAACCTTCTGGTCTATGGCCGCTATTTCGGCCTGTCTCGCCACGCCGTCCGCGATCGCGCCGACGAGTTGCTCGAGTTCGCGCAGCTCACCGACAAGGCGAAGGCGAAGGTGGACGACCTATCCGGCGGAATGAAGCGGCGCCTGACCATCGCGCGCTCGCTCATCAATGACCCCGATGTGCTGCTTCTGGACGAGCCGACCACCGGCTTGGACCCGCAGGCGCGGCATGTCTTGTGGGACAGGCTTTTTCGGCTCAAGCAGCAGGGCGTGACGCTGGTGCTCACGACGCACTACATGGACGAGGCGGAGCAGTTGTGCGACCGGCTGGTCGTGATGGACAAGGGGACGATCGCTGCGGAAGGCTCGCCGCTGCAGTTGATCGAGGAGCATTCGACGCGTGAGGTGGCCGAGTTGCGCTTCGGTGTCGGCCGGCACGAGCAGCTTGCCGAGAAGGTCGGCGACCTGGCGGAACGCGTCGAGGTGCTGCCCGACCGGCTGCTGCTCTACACCGAGCACGGTGAGGAGACGCTCGCGAGGGTGCGGGCGCGCGGCCTCGATCCGCTTGCGGTGCTGGTGCGGCGCTCGACCCTGGAGGATGTCTTCTTGAAGCTCACCGGTCGAAGCCTGGTGGATTGATGACGACGTCGGTCGCGACGCCGTCGAGTTGGCTCGCCGTCACCTGGCGCCAGTTCGACTACTGGGTCACCGTCTATCGCCGCACCTGGCGTGGCTCGGTCGTCACGTCATTCATCAATCCGTTGCTGTATGTCGTGGCGATGGGAGTGCTGCTCGGCGGGTTCATCCACCAGTCCCCCTCGCAACTGGAGGGTGCCGACAGCTATCTGACGTTCGTCGCACCCGGCCTGCTCGCCGCCCAGACGATGCAGCTCGTCTTCGGGGAGGTCACGTACCCCGTGATGGCCATGCTGAGGTGGCACAAGATCTATGCCTCGATGGCCGCCACTCCCCTGACCGTGGGGCAGATCGTCTGCGCGCAGCTGGCCTTCGTCGTCTTCCGCGTCGCGACGACCAGCGTCGTCTTCATCCTGGTGATGACGCCGTTCGGGGTCTTCACGTCCGTCGGCGGCGCGGTCGGCGCGTTCTTCGTCCAGCTGATGCTCGGATTGGCCTTTGCGGCACCGGTCTTCGCATATTCTGCGACGCTGCGCACCGAGGAGGGGTTCACGGTGATCTTCCGCTTGTTGATGATCCCGCTGTTCCTGTTCTCCGGCGCCTTCTTCCCATTGCACAACCTGCCCGGGCCGCTCGAGGCCGTCGCCAAGGTGACACCGCTGTGGCAGGGCGTCGATGTCACCCGGATGCTGTCCCTGGGCACATGGCAGACCGGCCCGGCCGTGTGGCACCTGCTGTATCTGCTCGTCCTGTGTGCGGTCGGCACCTGGCTGGCCGTCCGTGCCTTGTCGAGGAGGCTGAGCCTGTGAGCGTGGCGACGAGTGCTCTGGCCACATCGGCGGCACGGCGTATGGGAGCGGTCGAGTCCACCGCGACGCTGGTCGGTCGCAACATCACCGTCTTCAAACGTAACTGGCTGTTCTTCATCACCGGATTCGCCGAGCCGGTGCTGTATCTGCTGTCCATCGGGATCGGCGTCGGCGCGATGGTGAGCGGGTTCGACGTCGGCGGGCATACGGTGCCGTACGCCGAATTCGTGGCGCCCGGCATGCTCGCCGCCTCCGCGATGAACGGTGCCGTGCTCGACGCGACCTTCAATGTCTTCTTTCGCCTGAAGTTCCAGAAACTCTATGACCAGATCCTCGCCACCCCGTTGACGACCCGGGACGTCGCACGGGGCGAGATCACCTGGGCGCTCCTGCGCGGCGGGTGCTACTCCGCCGGATTCCTCGTCGTCATGGCGTTGTTCGGCCTCATCCATTCGTTCTGGGCCATCCTGGCGCTGCCGGCGGCACTGCTCATCGGGTTCGCCTTCGCGGCGGTCGGCATGGCGCTGACGACGTTCATGCGCTCCTGGCAGGACTTCGAATACATCACCCTGTCGATCGTGCCGATGTTTCTGTTCTCGGCCACCTTCTTCCCCGTCACCACGTTCCCGGCGTGGCTGCGCTGGATCGTCGAGGTCACTCCCCTATATCGAGGCGTGGTGCTCTGCCGCGAACTCACCACCGGCCAGCTCTCCATCGCCGCGCTGGCCTCGGTCGTCTATCTCGCGGCCCTCGGACTGATCGGACTGCACGTGGTCAGCCGGCGGTTGACGACGCTGTTGCTGAGCTGACCGGCGACCAGTCCGCGATCCGCCACCCGTGCGAAGTCCACAGCAGCTGCAGGTCCACCACGCTTCCGGGCTCGGCCGGGACTCGCCGGGTCCGCTCGTCGCCCGCCACGACGTATGCGGAACGGTCGATCGTGGCTCGCACGCTCACCGTCCCGGAATGCACCGCTGAACGCCGGTGTGCCGACCGGACCGTGAAGTCGAGACCTCGATAGTGCAGGTGGCGACGTCGTGCCTCGCGAAGGAGTCGCTGATCGGCGGCGTACGCGGTGGAGTCTTTCGCCATGGACCGCCGCAGCCCGGTGCCGTTCGACGCGCGCCAAGCAAGCGCCCTCGCATGCACCAGTCGTTGGACGAGCCGGACGGGCTCGGAAGGCACGG
>CAYPQR010000317.1:0-4063 GCA_964412865.1 uncultured Intrasporangiaceae bacterium | reverse complement strand
GGCGGTCGTAGCACAGCGTGCACTTCTGGGCGATGCCGACGTTCTTGTCCTCGGCCGGGCCGGTGCGCCGCTCGATGACACCGTACGGGCAGGCCGGCACACAGTATCCGCACCCGTTGCACACGTCGTCCTGCACGACGACGGTGCCGAATTCGGTGCGGAACAGCGCTCCGGTGGGGCATACGTCGAGGCAGGCCGCGTGCGTGCAGTGCTTGCACACGTCGGAGGACATCAGCCACTGGAAGTCAGGCTTCTCCGGCTCGGTCCAGCCCCCGTCGGAGGACGCCACGGCATCGGTCGGACGCACGCTCGGCATGCCCAGGTCGACCGGCGGCTTCGAGGGCTTGGTCTGCTCGATGAACGCCACGTGCCGCCAGGTGTTGGCGCCCAACGCGCTGGTGTTGTCGTATGAGTCGCCGGTCAGGCCCTCGCCGATGTCGGCGGGGATGGCGTTCCACTCCTTGCAGGCGACCTCGCAGGCCTTGCAGCCGATGCACACCGAGGTGTCGGTGAGGAATCCCTTGCGCCCCGAGGTGCCCTCCCATCCCGCATCCGCGACGGGGTCGATCGGCCCGAACAGACGATGCGAACTCACGACGGATCACCTTCCTCGTGCAGTGTGTTCCCCGTCTCGACCGTGATGCCGGCGCGGGAGATGTAGTCCTCCACCAGATGTCGCACCTGCGGGTTGTCCGGCCGTCTGCCCGGGCGGACATCACAGGTGCCGGCCTTGGCCTCCTGGATGTGCACGTTGGGGTCGAGGGTGAGCCCGATCAGGTCGTTCGCGCTGTCGCCCTCGACCACGGCGCCCTTGCCGCCCTGGCCCCAGTGGTAGGGCAGGCCGACCTGGTGCACCGTCTTGCCGTCGATCGTCAGCGGTTGGATCCGGTCGGTCACCAGCACGCGTGCCTCCACGGCGGTGCGCGCGGTGATGATGGTCGCCCAGCCACCGTTGGTCAGGTCGCGCTCGGCCGCGAGTGCCGGAGAGACCTCGCAGAAGAACTGCGGCTGCAGCTCCGACAGGTAGGGCAGCCATCTGCTCATCCCACCCGCCGTGTGATGCTCGGTGAGCCGGTATGTGGTGAACACGTAGGGGAACTCGTCCGACCCGGGCACGCCCGCCGACGGGTTGGACAGGTTCTCCTTGCGTTTCATCACCTGTCTGGTCGGGTTGGACTGCTGCCGGTAGAGCGGGTTGCGCACCGGCGACTCCTGCGGCTCGTAGTGCGCCGGCAGCGGGCCGTCGAGCAGACCGGTCGGTGCGAACAACCAGGCCTTGCCGTCGGAGTTCATGATGAACGGGTCGTCGCCGGCCAGGCCCTCCGCTCCCGACATGCCCGGGTCCGGCCGGTATGCGGGGTCGCGGTCGGCGGGGAAGTCGGGCACGTCGTGCCCGGTCCACTTGCCGGCCTGCTCGTCCCACCAGACATACGCCTTGTTCTCGCTCCACGGGCGGCCCTGCGGGTCGGCGGAGGCGCGGTTGTAGAGGATCCGCCGGTTGGCCGGCCACGCCCAGCCCCACTCCGGTGCGACCCACGACTGTGCCTGCCCGGGCTTGCGGCGCGCCGACTGGTTGACGCCGTCGGCATAGACACCCGTGTAGATCCAGCATCCGCCGGTGGTCGATCCGTCGTCCTTCATCTCGGTGAAACTGGACAGCATCGCCCCGGGCGTGCCGTCGGGCTCGAGGTGCCAGCCGTTGATCTCACGCAGCACGTGGTCGGCGGAGGGCTCGTCGGTGCCCTCCTGGCCGTAGTCCCACGTCAGGTCGAGGATCGGGCGGTCGCGCTCATCGGTCGAGTCGGCGAGGCGCGCCCGGATCTTGTTGCCCAGATGCCAGATGAAGTGCAGCTCGCTGCGCGCGTCCTGTGGCGGGTCGATCGCCTTGTGGTGCCACTGCAGCATCCGCTGCGTCTGGGTGAAGGTGCCCTCCTTCTCCACGTGGGAGGCGGCCGGCATGAAGAACACCTCGGTGGCGATGTCCTCCGTCCGCAGCTCACCGGAGCGCACCTCCGGCCCGTCCTTCCACCAGGTGGCCGATTCGATGACCTGGAAGTCGCGCACGACCATCCACTTGAGGTGCGCCATGCCGAGGCGCTGCATCCGGCCGTGCGCAGAGCCGACCGCGGGGTTCTCGCCCATGATGAAGTAGCCGTCGACCTGATCGTCCAGCATCCGCGTCACCGTGTTGTAGGTGCCGTGGTCACCGCTGATCTTGGGCAAATACCCGAAGCAGTAGTCGTTGTCGGCGGTGGCCGCATCGCCGAACCACGACTTCAACAAGCTGACCGTGTATGCCCTCGCCGGCCGCCAATAGCCCTTCTGCGACTCGGTGGTCACCGACGCGACGTAGTCGGTCAGGTCGTTGTGCAAGCCGACCTTCGGCATCGGCAGATAACCGGGCAGGATGTCGAACAGGGTCGGGATGTCGGTGGAGCCCTGGATGCTGGCATGGCCGCGCAGCGCCATGATGCCGCCGCCCGGGCGACCCATGTTGCCGAGGAGCGACTGGACGATCGCCGCGGTCCGGATGTATTGCACGCCGACCGTGTGCTGCGTCCACCCGACCGAATACACCCAGGCGGTGGTGCGGTCGCGGCCGCTGTTCTCGGTCACCGCCTCGCACACCGACAAGAAGTCGCGCTGGGACACTCCGCAGGCCTGCTCGACGACCTCCGGGGTGTAGCGCTCATAGTGGCGCCGCAGTATCTGCAGCACGCACTGCGGGTCGGTCAGGGTCTCGTCCCTCTTCGGCCGGCCGTCCTCGTCGGTCTGGTATGCCCAGCTGGACCGGTCATACGTGCCGGTCGCCTGGTCATACCCGGAGAACAGGCCGTCCAGATCCTCCGTGTCGACGAAGTCGGGGCTGATCAGGTCGGCCGCGTTGGTGTAGGCCAGCACGTAGTCCCTGAAGTACTTCTCCTGCTCCAGGATGTAGTGGATGATCCCGCCGAGGAAGACGATGTCACTGCCGGCTCGCAGCGCGACGTGCTGGTCGGCGACCGCGGACGTCCGCGTGAACCTCGGGTCGATGTGGATGACGCGCGCACCCTTGCGCTTCGCCTCCATCACCCACTGGAACCCGACCGGGTGGCACTCGGCCATGTTGGAACCCTGGATGACGATGCAGTCGGAGTTCTGCAGGTCCTGCTGGAAGGTCGTGGCACCGCCGCGGCCGAACGTGGTTCCCAGACTGGGAACCGTGGCGGAGTGTCATATGCGCGCCTGGTTCTCGATCTGGATCGCCCCGAGCGCGGTGAACAGCTTCTTGATGAGGTAGTTCTCCTCGTTGTCCAGCGTCGCGCCGCCGAGGTGGGCCATACCCATGGTGCGCCGCAGGATCCGCCCCTGGTCGTCGGTCTCCTGCCAGCCGTTGCGGCGTGCCTCGATGACGCGATCGGCGATCATGTCGGTCGCCGTGTCGAGGTCGAGATGCTCCCACTCGGTGCCGTACGGCCGCCGGTAGAGCACGGTTGTCTGCCGCGTCGGCGAATTGACCAGCTGCTCGCTCGCCGACCCCTTGGGGCAGAGACGCCCGCGCGAGATGGGCGAGTCGGGGTCGCCCTCGATCTGGGTCACGCGCCCGTCCTTGACGTAGACCCGCTGACCGCAGCCGACCGCACAGTATGGGCAGACGCTCTGCACCACCTTGTCGGCCGTCCTGGTGCGAGGGACCCAGTCCTTGCCGGACTTGGCCGCCGCCCCTCGGCCCAATCGATCTGGCCCGATCGCCTGTCGCAACACGGGCCAGGAAAGGAAGGTCTTGCCAGCGCCCATCATTCGCCTCCAGCCGCCGAATGCCCCATGCTCACGCTCTCCTTCAACCGTACTCGTTACGAGTCGTCTTCGGACCGACTCTGGCCGATCCGCCCGCCCGGACCGCCACGTGTCCCGCCGGCACGCTCAAAGCCACCAGTTGTAGCCGAGCGAGAAGTTCACCGCGGCGGCGAACGTCAGATACATCAGCCAGATCCCGGTCGCCAGGTGGAACAGGCCGAGGCCGCGCAGGCCGAGCTTGATCCCCAACGAGGCGAAGAAGTCGCAGAAGTAGATCAGGAACAGC
>CAYPQR010000316.1:0-4071 GCA_964412865.1 uncultured Intrasporangiaceae bacterium | reverse complement strand
TCTCCCTCGATCAGCGCCCCCAGGCCGGACTGACCGGTGCGTAACTGCACCGCCGGGTCGATGCCCATGCCGACCGCTAACCCGGTGTAGCGGTCGGCATCGACGCCGCATGCGGTGAGCACATTGCGGTGGACCATGCCGCACCCGCCCCATTCGATCCATCCCGTGCCACTGCACGAGCGGCACTGCGGGTCCTCGCCGCGGCAGACGAAACACCGCAAGTCCATTTCGGCGCTGGGCTCGGTGAACGGGAAGAACGACGGGCGGAGTCTGGTCACGATGCCCTCACCGAACAGCTCGGTGGCCAGCCGGTCGAGGGTGCCCTTCAGATGACCCATCGTGAGACCCTCGTCGACCGCGAGGCCCTCCAGCTGGTGGAAGGCCGGCATGTGGGTCGCGTCGAGTTCGTCGGTGCGAAAGACGCGTCCGATGCATGCGATGTAGAGCGGCGCACCTCGCTCGAGCATCGAGCGTGCCTGCACCGGGGAGGTGTGTGTGCGCAGGATCAGCCCGGCGTCGGCGGGCTCGACGTAGAACGTGTCCTGCATCTGGCGCGCCGGGTGGTCGATGTCGAAGTTCAGTGCGTCGAAGTTGAACCATTCGGCCTCGACCTCGGGGCCCTCGGCGATCTCCCAGCCCATCCCGACCATCAGGTCGGCCATGCGCTCGCCCATGAGTTCGACCGGGTGACGGCGACCGAGCGGCCTGCGGCCCGGCACCATCGTCACATCGACGGCCTCCTCGATCAGGATCCGGGCATCACGCTCGTCCTCCAGCTGCTGCTGACGCTGTTTGATCGCGGTGCCGACGACGCCGCGCGCCGTGCCGACCCGCTTGCCGGCCTCGGCCTTGTCCGACGGCGGCAGGGCCCCGATCCCGCGGTTGGCGAGCGCGAGCGGGCTCTTGTCGCCCTGATGCGCGGCGCGCACGGCCTTCAGCTCCTCGAGCGAGTTCGCGGCGGCGATGGCGCAGGTCGCCTCCTGCACGGCCTGGTCGATCGCGGCGGGGTCGAGAGCGGACACCTCGACCGGGTCATGGGGTGGGTTCGGGCCAGACATCGCTCTCATCTCGGTGGGGTCTCGCGGCGTCGCGAGTCTATCGATGCGGGGTCAGCGCACGCACGGCGGTTTCACCGCAGATGGTCCGGCAATCCGGCCGGAAGACTCACCCGGAGCGTGGCGCCCCGTTCACAGTCCAGCACCTCGACGGTGCCGTCGTGCGCCTCGACGAGTCCGCGCACCACGTACAGTCCCAATCCGGTGCCCGTCTTGCGACGCCGGTCGCCCTGCCAGAATCGGGAGAAGACCAGCGACCGTGCCTCCTTGTCGATGCCCGGCCCCTCGTCGCTGACATCGAGGTGGACCCACCGGCCCTCACGATGCAGGCGTGCCCTGATGCGACCCGCACCGTGATGTAGGGCGTTCTCGAGCAGATTGTCGGCCACCTGCGCCAGCCGGTCGCCGTCGGCCCACAGCGTCATGTCGGAGCACTCGTCGACGACCCCGAAGCGGTCGGCGGGATGACCACGCCGCACCAGACGGTCGATGCGTTCGGTCACCAGCGCCGCCAGATCGACCGCACTGCGGCTCAGCACCAGCCGCCCGGTGTCCAGCCGAGAGATGTCGAGCAGTTCGGAGACCAGTCGCGACAGTCGCTCGGAGTCGGATTCGATCGCAGCCAGCATCCACTGCTTCTGGTCGTCGGTCAGTTGACCCCATCTGCTACGCAGTGTGCGCGAGAACCCGCGCACCGACGTGAGCGGCGAGCGCAATTCGTGGGCGGCGGTGGTGATCAGAGCCGACATCTCCGACTCGATGCGGTCGCGTGCCCGGGTGTCGCGCATCGACATCACCAGCAACCGCAGGCTGTGGTCGCGGTGCCGCACATGCCGCGTGGTCAGCAGCACGGTGTGCCCCGCGGCCGTGGTGACGCGACTCTCCGGGGTGCCCGAGCGGGTGCACAGGCCCTGCCAGGGGTCGTTGGCGTCCCACCAATTCACGCCACCGGCGGCGAACAGCGGGAGGGCGACGCGGATATCGTCTCCGACGCGCGCGGTGAGCGGGATCCCGGTGAGTTGCACGGCCCGGTCGCTGGCCAGGACGATCTGCCTGTCCGCGTCGGCGACGACGATACCGTCGGGAAGCTGACCTGCCAGCCGCGCGTAGAGCTCGGGGTCGGCAGACACCTCCGCGACGGATCGTGGCTCCTGCGGCATGTCACTCATCTCACACGAGGGTATCCCGATGCCACCACTGATGTGGAGTGCACCCGTCCATCGGCGATCGGAATGCCCTCACTCGAGCCTTTGGTCAGCGGCTCGCTGCGGCGCTCGCATAGAGGCATACGGTCGCCGCCATCGCGAGATTGAGGGACTCCGCGTGGCCGTAGATCGGCACGCGCACCACATCGTCGCACAGGTCGCGCACCGGGGCATCCAGCCCCCACGCCTCGTTGCCCATCACCCAGGCGTGAGGTGCCGTGAGGTCGGCCTCGGGAAGGACGGTCTCGCCGGATCCGTCGGCCGCCAGCAGCCGCAGGCCGGCAGCTCGGCAGCGGCGCAGTGCATCGGTCAGCGGCGCACCGGTGACGATCGGCAGATGCCAGAGAGACCCGACGGTCGAGCGTACGACCTTCGGGTTGTAGACGTCGACGCTGGCGTCGCTCACGATCACGCACCGCGCGCCGGCCGCATCCGCACCCCGGATCACCGTGCCCGCGTTGCCCGGGTCGCGAACGTGGGCGAGGACGACCGCGAAGTCGCCGCGGGAGTCCAGCGCGTCGGCCGGCGACACGTCGACCGGGCGGCAGACGGCGAGCACACCCTGCGGATGCTGCGTGTCGGTCATGGCCGCGAGCACCTGCGGTGTGCACTCGTGGATCGGGAGGTCGCGGCCCAGACCCAGCAGATCGTCGTGCCGGGCCCGCTGCTCACCGTCCACGTAGAGTTCGGCCGCGGTCTCCGGACGGAAGGTCAACAGCTCCCGCACCGCCTGCGGCCCCTCGGCGACGAACCGGCCCGACCGCCGGCGTGCAGAACGCCGGCCCAGGGCCCGCACCGCCTTCACCCGATCGGCTCGGGGGTTGGTCAGCACGAGGGTGGGCCGGCGTTCTGGATGTCCGAGTCGTCGCGGGTCAGGCCGCGCTGTCGGCGCCGGTGGCCGGCACGTTCGCCTTGGCGATCTGCACCAGCTTGGCAAAGGCCGGAGCGTCGTTGACGGCCAGCTCGGCCAGCATACGGCGGTCGACCTCGACCTCGGCGGCCTTCAGGCCCTGGATGAACCGGTTGTAGGTCATGCCGTTGGCGCGCGCTCCGGCGTTGATCCGCTGGATCCACAGCCGCCGGAAGTCGCCCTTGCGAGCGCGGCGGTCGCGGTAGGAGTAGGTCATCGAGTGGGTGACCTGCTCCTTGGCCTTGCGGTAGAGCCGCGAGCGCTGGCCGCGGTATCCGCTGGCCTGCTCGAGGACGGTACGACGCTTCTTCTGGGCGTTGACAGCCCGCTTCACGCGTGCCACGTGAGTGCTCCTTCGTGTCTCAGGTGCCCGGGAAGGGCAGGTAGGTCTTTACTTGCCCAGCAGGCGCTTGATCTTGGCCTGGTCGGAGGGGGCCACCACGACGTCATTGACCAGGCGGCGCGCGTCACGGCTGCTGCGCTCCTGGAACTTGTGGACGTGGCGGGCGCGCTGGCGCATCACCTTGCCGGAACCGGTCACCCGGAAACGCTTCTTGGCACCGCTGTGGGTCTTCATCTTCGGCATGGGCCGATCTCCTTCTGGTCATCGCGGCCCCATAGGGGTGCCGCGGTGTGTGCGTGGCTTGATGCACGTCCTCGCGAGGACGCCTGGGTCACTTCGCCGATTCGGACTTCTGCGCCGCAGCCGCGGCGGCCCTGCGCCGCCGGCCCTCTGCCCTCGCCTCGGACTTCTTCTTCGTCGGCCCGAGCACCATGATCATGTTGCGGCCGTCCTGCTTCGGCGCGCTCTCGACGAAGCCGAGTTCGGCGACGTCGTCGGCGAGGCGCTGCAGCAGCCGGAACCCGAGCTCGGGCCTGGACTGCTCACGACCGCGGAACA
>CAYPQR010000315.1:0-4076 GCA_964412865.1 uncultured Intrasporangiaceae bacterium | reverse complement strand
AACCTCGGCTACGCCTACCTGCTCACCGGCGACATCGTGCGTGCCCTGGAGCTCATGGATCGTGCTCACGAGTCGTTCGTTGCCCTCGGCCCGGTCTATGAGGCGGTCGGAAGCCAGGACCGCGCCGAGGCGCTGATGGCTGCCGGGATGCCGACCGAGGCGGCCGAGGCGTTGCGCGCGGCCGCGAACGCGTTTGCCCGGCGCCGGATGCGCAAGCGGCAGGCCGAGGCTCTGCTGGTGCTGGCGCGCCTGCTGGTCACGATCGACCCTCGTGAGAGCCGGCGCGTGGCGCGCCGGGCAGCGCGCCACTTCTCGGGCAACGGCAGCACCGTGTGGGCGCTGCGGGCAGAGGCCGTCGCGCTGGAGGCGCAGGTCAACGCGGGAGCGAAGGATCGTGCCCTCATCCCGGAGGCCCGGCGGCTCGCGACGCTGCTGCACAAGCACGGCATCGACCAGGATGCCACCGTGCTGCGGCTGCAGGCCGCCCGACTGGCCGTCCGCGTCGGTGATCTGACCGGCGCCCGCAGAGCCCTGGCTCGCACCGCCGTCGGTGACGACGCTCCACTGCCGAATCGGCTGCTGGCGCAGGAGGTGCGGGCCGAGCTCGCCGCGGCAGCCGACGATCCGAAGGCAACCATGCGGCATACGCGTGAGGGCCTCGCCGAATTGCACGGATGGCAGGCGACTTTCGGCAGCCTCGACCTGCAGAGTTCTCTGGTCGGGCACGGCCGCGGCCTGGCACGGCTGGGACTGCGCACCGCCATCGCGGGCGGCAGACCAGCGGAGGTCTTCGAGTGGGCCGAGCGTGCCCGCTCACTGGCCACCCGCGTCGCTCCCGTGCGGCCCACGGTCGGTCCCGAACATGTCGAGTCGCTGCACAAGCTGCGCACCCTGATTGCGGAAGATGGCGAGCACGCACCCGCCCCTGGGGAGCTGAAGCAGCTTCGCCGCCACATCCGCGAATCTGCTTGGCAGGAGGGAGGTTCGGGGATCATCACCGAGCCTATGGAGCTCGACGAGGTGCAGGCAGCACTCGAGTCCCGCGATGGCAGTCTGGTCGCTCATCTGGTGACGGACGGGCAGTTGCACGCGCTGATCGTGACGGCGCGCGATGCATACGTCGTGCCGCTGGGTCCGTTCGCCCCCGTCGAGGCGCTGCTGGGCGGGCTCCGTGCGGATCTCGACGTCTCGGCGGCCCACCTTCCGGCCCCGATGCGCGAGGTCGTCCGGGAGACGTTGCGCGACCGGCTCGCCCGCCTCGCCGAGCATCTCGTCGCGCCGCTGAGCTCATATCTCGACGGCAGCCGTGTCGCGCTCGTGCCGTCGGGCCCGCTGCTCGGTGTGCCGTGGCATCTGCTGGACGGTTTGCAGGGCAGGCCGCTGACGCTTCCGCGATCGGCGAGCCTCTGGCTCGGCCGCACTCCCCCGTCCCCGCCCGACCGGGCGGCCCTTGTGGCGGGCCCGCACGTGCCGCGCGCCGCCGAGGAGGTCGCGCGGGCCTCGGCCGGCTGGGCGCACGCCCAGACCCTCACCGGGAGCGACGCGACGACCGATCGGGTCAGCGCCGTGGCGAGTGGCGTCGACGTGCTGCACGTGGCAGCTCACGGGCACCATTCCGCGGACAACCCGCTCTTCGCCGGCGTCGAACTCACCGACGGGATGTGGTTCGGCTACGACATCGACGCCCTGCCGCGGTGCCCCGAGATCGTCGTGCTGTCCGCCTGCGAGCTCGGCCGCTCGACGATCCGGTGGGCCGAGGAGGCGGTCGGTATGCCGACGGCCTGGCTGCACGCCGGCACCCGCGTCGTGATCGCCTCGGCGGCAAGCGTCGACGACGACGTCGCCTGCGAGGTGCTCGCGGCGACCCATACCGGATTGGCGCGCGGTCAGTGCCCGGCCGATGCCCTCGCGGAGGCCACCGCGAGCCTGCGCGACGCGGGCCCGAGCCCGTTCACCTGTATCGGTGCCGGCTGGTGACGGCACATCACGCAATACCGTGATAGACCGTCACCACCCATGACCAACGGAGTCGCCGGTTGCGCACTATCGCGCAATAGCGTCACAAACCGTCAACACCCGATGAGCTACAGCCCGAGATCGGACAGTCCGGGGTGGTCCTGCGGGCGCGGCCCCGGCGCATCCCAGCGATAGAGCCGGTCGGACTCCTCGATCTGCAGGTCGTTGATGCTCGCGTGACGGAACTGGCACTGCCCCTGGTCGTTGAACTGCCACTGCTCATTGCCGTAGCAGCGATACCAGAGGCCGTCCTTGCCGATGCACTCCGACGCGAAGCGCACGGCGATGCGGTTGCCGCCGAACGCCCACATCTCCTTGATGAGCCGGTACTCCCGCTCGCGATCCCACTTCTGCGTGAGGAATTCGACGACCTCGTCGCGGCCGTGGATGAACAGGTTGCGGTTGCGCCACTTCGTGTCCTCGGCATAGGCGAGCGCGACCTTCTGCGGGTCCCTCGTGTTCCAGAGGTCCTCGGCGCCGCGCACCTTGGCGATGGCGTCTTCACGGCTGAACGGTGGGACGATGACCTTCGCGGCCATGGCGATCCTTCTTCCTCGAGAAATGATGCTGCACCTTCGACGGTAGCCTCGTTGAATCTTCATCCACCAGGCAGGTTTCGCGTAGTGGTCGCTGACACGCAATGGCGTGCTCAATCGTCACAACTCACCGAGCGTCCGCGGCAGTGATGACGCTCCGTCACGCAATAGCGAGTAGAACCGCCAACCGTCGGATTCGCAGACCGGTGGCAGACTGCGGACTGTGACGGACATGACGGGCGATGTGGACTGGGGCGGGCTGCTGGACGAGGTGGCCCGCCGGTCGGCCGGCTACCTCACCGGCGTCGCGGACCGGCCGATCGAGCCCGATGCGGGCGCCCTCTCCGCCCTCGACCGGTTCGACGAGCGACTGCCCGAGCGGCCATGCGACCCGCGCGAGACGCTGGCACTGCTCGACGACGCCGGGTCCGCGGCCACGGTCGCGTCGACCGGGCCGCGGTATTTCGGGTTCGTGACCGGCGGCACGCATCCGGCGGCACTGGCGGCCGGATGGCTCACCACCGCCTGGGACCAGAACGCTGCCCTGGAGGTGATGAGCCCGGTCGCCCATCGCGTGCGGCACGTCGTGCGCGCCTGGCTGCTCGACATCCTCGGCCTGCCGGGCGGATCGGCGACGGCATTCGTCACGGGGGCGACGATGGCCAACGCGACCGCCCTCGTGGCCGCACGGGATGCACAACTCGCCGGCGTGGGCTGGGACGTGCAGCAGGACGGGCTGTTCGGCGCGCCACCGGTGACCGTGGTCGTCGGCGCGCGCGCCCACTCCGTGATCTACAAGGCGCTGGGTATGGTCGGGCTCGGGCGGCGGCGCGTGGTCACGGTGCCGGCCGACGACCAGGGCAGAATGCGCACCGATCTGCTTCCGGACGTCGACGGCCCCACGATCCTGTGCGCACAGGCCGGTGAGGTCAACACCGGCGCATTCGACGACTTCCCGACGATCGTGCGATGGGCGGAGAGGCACGATGCATGGCTGCACGTCGACGGAGCCTTCGGCCTGTGGGCGGCGGCCGACCCCGCTCACCGGTCGCTGACCGCCGGCCTCTCCGAGGCGGACTCCTGGGCGACCGACGCGCACAAGTGGCTCAACTGCAGCTATGACAGCGGGATCGCGTTCGTGCGCGACCCCGCACACCTGGCGCGCAGCTTCTCGGCAGCGGCGGCATATCTGCCGGACGCGCCTGACGAGGCGATGCATCAGTCGCCCCAGTCATCCCAAAGGGCACGACAATTCGAGGTATGGGCGGTGCTGCGCACGCTCGGTCGCGCAGGCCTCGCCGATCTCGTGGCCACGTCCTGCCGCAGCGCGCGACGCCTCGCCGAAGGGCTCGCGGCCGCAGGGCTGGAGGTGCTCAACGACGTGGTGCTCAATCAGGTGCTCGTCGCGACATCCGACGACGCGTCGACAACGGCGCTGATGAAGGCGATTCAGGCTGACGGCACCTGCTGGTGCGGCCCGAGCCGGTGGCGCGGCCGGGCGGTCATACGGATCAGTGTGTCGGG
>CAYPQR010000314.1:0-4086 GCA_964412865.1 uncultured Intrasporangiaceae bacterium | reverse complement strand
GACGGGTCATCGGCATGCCGCAGCCCCACCTGCAGCGCGCCACCCTCGGGCGGCCGGATCCACACGAGGTCGCACTGCTTGCCCACGCTCAAGTCACCTACGCGGTCGGCGAGATCGAGCGCCTCCGCCCCCGCCGAGGTCATCAGGTGCAGCAGGTGGGCCGGTGTGAGCGAGACGCCGTCCTTGCCGAGCAACTGCTGCACGAAGTAGGCCTGCAATCCCTCCTTGAGCAGACATGGCCCCGTGCCCGCGCCGACGTCCGTGCCGAGCGCGATGCGCACGCCGCGCTCCCGGTGCTCCCGCATCGGGAACATGCCGCTCGCCAGGGCGCTGTTGCTCGTCGGGCAGTGCGCGACCGACGCGTCGGCGCCCGCCAGACGGTCCAGCTCGCGCGTCGTCGGATGCACGTCGTGCGCGAAGACCGACCGGCGCCCGACCAGGCCGTGCCGGTCGTAGGTGTCGAGATAATCGGAAGCACCGGCGAACGTACCTGCCACCTGGGCGATCTCGGCCCGGTTCTCATTGAGGTGGGTGGTCACGAACGCCCCGTCCACATCGCGCGCGAGCGCACCGCACGACTCCAGCATCGCGTCGGTGCACGACACCGAGAAGCGCGGCGTGACGGCATAGCGCAGGCGACCCCTGCCGTGCCACCGCTCAGCCAGCGCGCGACCCTCGTCGTAGGCACGCTGCGGCGTCGTGAGCAAGTCGTCCCTCAGTACCCGGTCGCTGACGACCAGACCGGTGGTCACCCGCAGGCCCGACTCGGCCGCGCGCTCGCAGAAGAGATCGACCGCGGACGCGAAGTGCGCCCCGAAGACGAGGGCCGTGGTCGTGCCGGATGCGACGAGGCTGCCGAGGAATTCGTGCGCGACCTGCGAGGCGTATGCCGTCTCGGCGAGGCGCGCCTCCTCCGGCAGGGCGCTGTGCTCCAGCCACTCCAGCAGCGGCCGTCCGAGCGCGCCGATCGCACGGATCTGCGGGAAGTGCACGTGGGCGTCGATCAGGCCGGGGATCACGAGGCCGTCGGACAGATCCTCGACCGGCAGCCCGGGGTGCTCCGACCGCAGGGCCGCGAACGGTGCCCGCTGCGCGATGACGCCGTCATCGACCAGCAGCCCGAGATCGGCCGCCGCACGCAGGGTCCCTCCGGTGAACGGACTCTCCGGCACGTCGAGCACGGTGGCGCGCAGCAGCCACGGCGCGCTCATGCTTCCACCTGCGCGGCGCGGCGCTCCCGCTCGAACGTCATCAGCAGCGACGCGGCGACCCCGACGGCGATGGTGGGCGGCTCCTTGCCGGTGAGCTCCGGCATACCGATCGGGGTGTGCACCCGCTCCAGATCCGCCTCGGCGTGTCCCTCCTCCAGCAGCCGCTTGCGGAACCGAGTCCACTTGGCCGACGAGCCGATCAGGCCGATCGAGGCCAGCGACGGCGACCGCAGCGCACTGTCGACCAACGCGATGTCCTCGGCGTGGTCGTGCGTCATGATCAGCGCATGCGTGCCCGGAGGCACCTGGCCGAGCACGAGTTCGGGCACCGGCGAGTGGTGCACGTGGATGCCCGCCAGTGCGTCGGACAGCACCGACAGGCGCTCGTCGGTCAGCTGGTCGGCTCGCGAGTCGACCAGATGCAGCTCGAGGTCGTGCCGCGCCAGGATGCGCGCGAGCTCCAGGCCGACGTGGCCGACGCCGAAGATCGCGACGCAGGGCACGACGGCCAGCGGCTCCAGCAGCAGGGTCACCTCTCCCCCGCAACACTGCATGCCGTGCTCGGTGACGGCCTTGTCGGACAGGCCGAACTGCAGCTGGTCGGGGTCCTGGCCGCCGTCGGAGATCATGGCCCGCGCGCGGTCCACGGCGGTCGCCTCGAGGTTGCCCCCGCCGACCGTGCCCCACACCCTGTCGGCCCCGACGACCATCTTGGCTCCGGCGGCCCGCGGCGCATGGCCGCGCACCGCGGTCACCGTCACCAGCACCCCGGGACGGCGCTGCTCTCGCAGCCGCTGGACCGCGGCCAGCCATCCACTGCCGTTTGCTGACGTCATGTCGTGCTCCTGCCGGGCCACCTGGTGGTCGCCCCTCCATCATGCGTCCCGCGGGGACCGCACGCCAGGCGCGACCCTCGCGATGAGCGCGAGCGGGCACGGTTGGGACGGCAGATGTGGCTGCTGGTTATCCGTGCACAACGTCAGCCACGCCGGTGTCCGGCAGCGTAGCGAAATTCAACAAATTGTGGAAGAGGGTCAGACGAGGAACCTCGGATGCCGGTTCATGTCCTTGTAGAGCAGGTAGCGGAACGGGCCCGGACCACCGGCATAGCACGCCTGCGGGCAGAACGCCCGCAACCACATGAAGTCGCCTTCCTGCACCTCGACCCAGTCCTGGTTGAGCCGGTAGACCGCCTTGCCCTCCAGCACATACAGACCGTGCTCCATGATGTGGGTCTCGGCGAACGGGATGACCGCGCCGGGCCCGAAGGTCACGATGTTGACGTGCATGTCGTGGCGCACGTCGGTCGGGTCGACGAACCGCGTGGTCGCCCACTTGCCGTCGGTGCCCGGCATCGCCCCCGGCTCGATGTCGTGCTCGTTGGTCACGAAGGCCTCGGGCACGTCGATGCCCTCGACGTATTCGTAGGCCTTGCGGATCCAGTGGAAGCGCAACGGATCGCTACCGGCCGCCCGCACCGTCCAGTCGGACTTCGGCGGGATGAACGCGTATCCCCCCGGCACCAGGTGATGCTTCGTGCCCGCGAGCGTGAGGTCCATCTCGCCCTCGACGACGAAGAGCACCGCTTCGGCCTTGGGATCGGTCTCGGGGTGATCGCTGCCCCCGCCGGGCGCGACCTCGACGATGTATTGCGAGAACGTCTCGGCGAATCCGGTCAGCGGGCGGGCGAGCACCCACACCCTGGTCTGCTCCCAGAAGGGCAGGTTGTTGGTGACGATGTCGCGCATGGTGCCGCGCGGCTTGACGACATAGGCCTCGGTGAACATCGCGCGATCGGTGAGCAGTTCGGTCTGCGGGGGGTGACCGCCGTGCGGTGCGTAGTACTGGTTCATCGCTCCTCCGATCACATCACGTCGCCGCTCTCAGGCCGGCTTCCGGCCCAGCAGGTGCCGGACCACCGCGAGCAGGTCGCTCCCATCTTGCCCGATCCGCGATGCGGATATCCCGAGGCTCCTCGCGGCGGCGATATCGCTGGGCCGGTCGCCGATCATCACGCACCGATCGGGACTCGCCCACGGGGCGAGCCGCAGGGCGTCGCGCAGCATGCCGGGTGCCGGTTTGCGGCATTCGCAGCCTTGTTCGTGCGGACAGACCCGCACAGCATCGAGGTGAGCTCCGTGGTCGGCCAGCCCTGACACCAGGGCGCGTTGCACCGCGCGCAGCTGCCGCCAGGTGAGGGCGCCGGTGGCGATGCCGCGCTGGTTGGTGGCCAGCACGACCCGGCAGCCGGCCTCGTTGAGCATGCGCACCGCTTCTCCCGCGCCGGGCAGCAGCACGAGATCGGCGGGGCGGGCGATGTATCCGGGCCGGTGCACGTTGAGCGTGCCGTCGCGGTCGAGGAAGACCAGGTCGTATGGCGCACCGTCACCGGCCGCGGTGATCGGCTCCGCGCCGCGACCGAGCAGCGCCTCGTCCCGGAGCGCGGGCGCCGTCGTCATACGTCGTCGGCGGCGAGCAGGTCGACGGCCTCACACCAGGCGTGCGCCCACATCAGGTGCACCTCCTGGATGCGCGGGGTCTGCGTGCTGGGCGCCGCGACCACGTGGTCGGCGGCGGTGCTGCCCGCGCCGCCCGCGCCGGTCAGCAGGATCGTGACCAGCCCCATGTCCCGGGCCGTCTCCAGCGCTCGATGCACGTTGCGGCTGCCGCCGCTGGTGCTGAGCGCGAGCAGCACGTCGCCCGGCCGGCCGTGCGCGGCCACGCCCCGCACGAAGATCTCGTCGAACCCGAAGTCGTTGCCGACGGCGGTGATGCTCGTCATGGATTCGGCCAGACTGATGGCGGGCAGCGGCGACCGGTCGCAGATGCACTTGCCCAGGAATTCGGCGGCGATGTGCCCGGCCATGGCCGCCGA
>CAYPQR010000313.1:0-4119 GCA_964412865.1 uncultured Intrasporangiaceae bacterium | reverse complement strand
TAGGCGTGTCACCTTTTGGCTCCTCATCGTTGCAGCGGCTGCTGACTGGGCACGGATGTGCGTCCGCCGGGAGTCTAGACGCCCCGCAGCATCTCGCGCACGACATCCCACACCCCGGCCGCGATGACGTGTTTGTCGGCCGGACCGATGGTGCGCACGTCGTCCCGGCCGCGCACCAGCAGATGCACGGTGCTCGAATCCTGCCCGAAGGTCACCCCCGGGCCCACCTCGTTGACGACCTGCAGATCGGACTTCTTGCGCTCGAACTTGGCCCGCGCGTGGTCCATCACCGAACCATGCGTGTCGCCCGTCTCCGCGGCGAAGCTGACGATCAGCGGACGCCGCGCCCCGTCGCGGTCGGCGACGAGCCCGGCGACGATGTCGGGATTCTCGACCAGGTCGAGCGTCATCGTGCCGTCGCCCGCCCGCTTCTTGATCTTGCTGGGCGCCCGTCGCGCCGGCCGGAAGTCGGCGGGCGCAGCCGACATGACGACGACGTCGGCGTCGGCCGACGCCTTGCGCACGGCTTCCTCCAACTCGGCGGTCGTCTCGACGTCGACCCGCTCGATGCCGGTGGGGACCGGCAGTGTCACGTTGGCGGCGACGAGTACGACCTGTGCGCCCCGGCTTCGAGCCACCTGCGCGATGGCCAGCCCCTGTTTCCCGGAGGAGCGATTGCCGATGTAGCGCACGGGATCCAGCGGTTCGCGGGTGCCGCCGGCGCTGACGACGACTCGCACCCCGGCCAGGTCGTGCGGTGCGTCCGCCCCGCCGGCCAGGTGTCGCTCGCACACCTGGAGGATCAGACTCGGCTCCGGCAGCCGTCCCGGCCCCGAGTCCGCGCCGGTCAATCGGCCGGAGGCGGGCTCGATGACGTCGACTCCGCGCTCGCGAAGGGTCGCCACATTGTGCACGGTGGCCGGGTGCAACCACATCTCCGTGTGCATCGCCGGAGCAAGCACGACGGGGCACCGCGCGGTCAGCAGCACGTTGGTCAGCAGGTCGTCCGCCATACCGGTGGCGGCCCGGGCCAGCAGGTCGGCGGTCGCTGGTGCGACCACGACCAGGTCCGCGTCCTGGCCGATGCGCACGTGGGGCACGCGGTGGACGTCGTCCCAGACCTCCGTCGACACCGGCCTGCCCGACAGGGCGGCCCAGGTGGCCTCCCCGACGAAATGCAGCGCCGACCGTGTCGGCACGACGGTCACCTCGTGGCCCGACTCGGTCAGCAGGCGAAGCAGCGAACACGCCTTGTAGGCGGCGATGCCACCGCCCACCCCGAGAACGATCCGCACGAGGAGTGCCTACGCCTCGACCTGCTCGACGTCGAGTAGTCCCTGGTCGAGCTCCTTGAGCGCGACCGACAGCGGCTTGTCGTTGACCTGGCTGTCGATGAGCGGGCCCACGTATTCCAGCAGACCCTCGGACAGCTGGGAGTAGTAGGCGTTGATCTGCCGCGCACGCTTGGCGCCATAGATGACCAGGGCGTACTTGTTGTCGGCGACCTTCAGCAGGTCGTCGATCGGCGGGTCGGTGATGCCTTCGGGGGCGGCTTTGGTGCCTGACACGAAATACTCTCGCTTCGGTCGATCGGTGGATGTCTCAGCACTGGCGATCACGGCCCCGGCGCGGCCGGGACCGGTGTTCACGAGTGCGCAGCGACGTGCTGCTCCATCAAGTGTACGAGTTCGGCGGCCGCACGACGAACGTCGTCGTTGACGATGGTCGCGTCGAACTCGCCCTGCGCCGCCATTTCGGTGCGGGCCGTGCGCAGCCGGGCCGCTTGTTCCTCCGCCGACTCGGTGCCGCGGCCGACCAGCCGCCGGGTCAGTTCCTCCCAGCTGGGCGGGGCCAGAAAGACGAAGAAGGCGTCGTCGGTGCGTTCGCGCACCTGCCGCGCGCCCTGCAGGTCGATCTCCAGCAGGGGCAGCCTGCCCTCGGCCCGTGCCCTGTCCAGCGGGCCCCGCGGCGTCCCGTATGACGCGCGGCCGTGGACGACGGCATACTCCAGCAACTGCCCGTCGGCGGCAAGCCGGTCGAACTCCTCCTGGTCGACGAAGTGATAGTGCACGCCGTCGATCTCTCCCGGGCGCGGCTTGCGGGTCGTGAGCGACACCGAGAGCCACACCTGCGGATAGTGCTCTCGCACGTATGCGGCCACCGTTCCCTTGCCGACCGCGGTCGGCCCCGCCAGCACAAACAGTCCAGCCATGCCTACGGAACCCACCACCTGCTCACCGGGACCGCCATCGTCACTTCGCGGGGGCCTCGTCCGAGGGCCGGTCGAATCGCTCGAGCAGGGCGCGGGCCTGCTTGGCTCCCAGCCCGCGCACACGGCGGCTCTCCGAGATGCCGATCTCCTCCATGATCTGCCGTGCGCGCACCCTGCCGACACCGGGCATCGACTCCAGCAGCGCCGAGACCTTCATCTTGCCGATGATCTCGTTGTCCTTGCCGGACCGGATCACGTCGCCCAGCGAGCCCTGCGCATACTTCAACCGGTTCTTCACCGCTGCCCGCTCGCGGCGAGCGGCCGCGGCCTTCTCCAGTGCCTCGGCGCGCTGCTCCGGTGTCAATGACGGTAGGGCCACGAATATTCTCCTGCACGAGGTGGGCGGACGATGACGATCTTCACCTCGGAACCTAGCGATATCACCGCGGTCCGGCAACGTCGGGTCCCCAACTCGCCGAGGCCCGCCGACGCGGTCATCGATATCGCCGCAACCGGCCGCGCGATCTTGGTCACGTTCGTGTCGGTGGGGGCTGCTAGCTTCTGTGCGATGGAGCTGACGAGCGAGTTGCGGGCCTACCTTCAGCAGTCGCGCGACGGGGTCCTGGCCGCACTTGACGGGATCGGTGAGTTCGACCGGCGTCGTCCGCTCACACCGAGCGGCACGAACCTGCTCGGGCTGGTCAAGCATCTCACCGGGATCGAGTTCGGATATCTCGGTGACTCGGTGGCCCGACCAGCACCCGTGCTTCCGTGGTTCGAGGACGGGTCCGTCTGGGAGAACGGCGACATGTGGGCCACGCCGGATGAGTCGAGCGACGAGCTGATCGCGTTGTACCACCAGGCGTGGGTGCACTCCGACGAGTCGCTCGCCGCGCTGCCGCTTGACACGCCCGCGCGCGTTGCTTGGTGGCCCGACGAGCGCGCCGACACTACCTTCGGTTCACTCGTTGTCCGCGTGATTGCCGAGACCGCTCGTCATGCCGGTCACTGCGACATCGTCCGGGAGCTGATCGACGGCCACGCCGGCAGCGGCCACGAGGAGATGGGCGATGCGCAGTTCTGGGCGGCATACGTCGCGAAAGTCCAGGACGCCGCCGACTCATTCCGGTGAGTGCGCGGCCCGCTGGGAGGTGACCAACTGGTCCACGCAGACCTGACCGGCAATGTCTTGATCAGCGCCGATCGCCCGCCGGCGATCATCGATGTCTCGCCATACTGGCGGCCGCCGGCGTATGCCGAGGGCATCGTCATCGCCGACGCGATCTGCTGGCACGGCGCCCCGCCGAGGCTCGCACACGACACCGGCGCCGACCTTGCAGCGGTTGCTCGCGGCTTGTTGTTCCGCGTCCTCACCACCAACGCCATGCAGCAGGACCAGCCCGATTCGTCCGCTCTTGCCCGCGACCTGGCGCACTACGCGGACGCAGCGCAGTCACTCGGCCTGTGAACCCTCCCTCAGCCGCGAGCATGTCGTTGTCAACTGCGCGATGCTCGTGCTTGCCCCTGAAGCTGAAATCGGTTCGCTGCTTGTGCGGATACCTTCGCCGGGCGTCCCCGGACAGCTGGGGCTCGATCGCACCGTTGACATCCCCGGGAAAAATCACTGTCACCTATGTCCCGCGACATAACATCCTGGAAAATTGACGTAGTGGCGGCTTCGGGCCCGACTGCACGCGGGACAATCCCCAGCCACGACACCCACTCGACCCACTACCCGCGAGATTCGGCGATGAGCCGTTGCAGGGCACGGCTGGCCGCCGTTCGAACGCGTGGGGTGGAGTCATCCTGCATCTCGATGACGGCATCAATGTCGTGATCGATCAGCCGCTTCGCGATCACCTTCAGCGCCATCTCGCGCGGCCTCCAGTGCTCGTCGCCCAGAGCTT
>CAYPQR010000312.1:0-4133 GCA_964412865.1 uncultured Intrasporangiaceae bacterium | reverse complement strand
AGGCATCGTTCGATCCGCCGGTCGTCTCGTTCAGCCTCGCCAAGACGTCGTCCAGCCGCGGCATCATCACCGCGTCGGGGCGAGTCGCGCTGCACCTGCTGCGTGACGACCAAGAGCACCTGGCCCACCGGTTCGCCGGTGACCGCAGCCTGCGGTTCCGGCCCGACGGTCGGTGGTTCTGGCACGCCGACGGGCTCCCGACGCTGCATGAGCACGTGGTGCGGCTTCGTGCGACGGTGACGGGCACCCAGGACGCCGGGGACAGCCTCGTCGTCACCGCGGCAGTGCGCAGCCAGGAGTCCGGTGAGGGCGACGTGCTCACCTACCATGACGGCAAGTTCGGGTCGCTCGACGAGCAGGTCGAGGTGGCGCTGGAGGAGGCCTTCGCATAGACCTCGCGGTGCGCCGATCCGGTAGCCTCTCGCCATGCCTGCCAACGGATCTGACGCAGCCTTGTGCGTCGGGCTTGCCGGGACACTCGATGACGCGGTGCTCGCGCCGCGCCGGGCAGCGGTGAGTCCCGGATGGTGATGCGATCCCACACTTGCAAGCGGAGGCGACGATGAGCGGCGAGTTGAGTGCGGCGGCGAGCCGACTTGCCGATGCGATGGGCCGAGCCGATGAACTGCCGAAGGGTGCTCGTCGCAACAAGGCGATCCGCTCGCAACTCGTGCGTCTGCACCGGGACGTGATGCGGGCGGCTGCGGGCGTGGGCGATGCGGCGCCAGGCGAACTCGATGAGCTCGCAGCCTCGGTGCAAAGGCTGGTGCCCGTCGGTTCAGAGAACGCGCTGACGATCCGGGAGCGGGTGTTCGTGCGGCTGCTTCGAGCGGGAGCGGTCGAGCCCGCATGGACCCTGGCGGAGGATGATTCATCGGGTGTGGTGCGCTCCACCCGGGTCGGAATGAAGTGGGCAGGCGGGCCCGAGACGAACGTGGTGCTGCCGCTGCCGACGGTGGTCGACGGCGACGCGGTCTTCGCATGGCTGCCGGGGTTCCGTGATCCACGATGGGGCCTGCCGGACAGCGTGTACGACGTGACCGATCGCGTGCGGCTGCAGGTCGTCCTCGAGCAGTTGTCGCTGGAGAGCGACCAGTTGAAACTCGCGGGGTCGGCACACTTTACGGTTCTTGCCGCCCATGCCGATGGCGAGGTGACTGCGGTATTGCGCGGGCCGGGAGGCGAGGATCATCGCGTGCGCGCGACGCGTGCTCGCACCGCGAAGGGGGTCGCACCTTCGGGCCCGGAGCTGACCCGGCTCGCGTGGGCGGGATGGTATGTCGCGATCGACGTCACCGCTTTGAGAAGTGCGCCGGGACAGTGGTCGTTGTGGCTGGAGCTCGCGCAGGACGGCCTACGCGACGAAGTTTCCTTAGGGCTCCACCGTGGCTCGTATGCAGAGGGCGTGCGCAGTTGCGGCCCGATCGAGGCGCGTGGCCGGGTGTTTCGACTGCGGAGTGGCCAGGATGGCCGGTTGTTGCTCTCAGTGACCAGGCTGGGGCGCTCGGCGCGTGTTGTCCCGCGACCCCTCCGTGCCGTCGTCAGGCAGATGGTTCCGCGCCCGTAGAGGTCTGGGGCTGCACGCGAAGCCCGCGTTTCGAGCGGCAGACCAGCCACGGCAGCGCGACCGGAGGGTCGGCGCTGGGAAGCGCGACGTGGAGCCAGGGTTGCCACGTGCCGTCGGGCAGACTCGCCGGCAACCTCGAGGTCGCCTCGGCCATGCCGTCCGACGCCTCCGTCAGGGTGCCCACGCTGCCAAAACTGCGGACGCCGCCGCCGTCTGGGGCGGTGAACTGCAGTCTGACGGGTGTCGGAGAGATCGACTGTGCCGACACGGAAAGTCGGAGCCGGTCTCGTCCCGTCACTGTCAGATCGCAGCTGGGTGCCAGCGCCGAGGCCGCCGACCGGAGCCAGCCGCCGGCGTCGAGTGCCAGAGGCCCGTCACCTTCGTCGACGAACGGGCGAACCATTCGAGCGTCCGCGCCGATCAAGGGGGCCGGCACCACCTGCGGGTCCTGCACGCGGAGGGCGGGAGTGCGGCTGATGCCCGCAAACCACAGTCGCAGCCGTAGATCCCACACGCCATCGGATAGTCGGGTACCGGCGAGTGCGGTTTCGGGGTCGAGACGCACGGTGCCCGTGACTCGGACGGCGCCGGAGTCATCGACGGCGACGTGCAAACCGGGGCCGAGCCCGAACGTCACCGAGTCGATGCGTGAAACCAGCATCACTTCTGCGTCGGGGCGGTCACGCTCCGGGTCGAGCAGGCGATCATGGGCAGCGGTGGCAGGCGCCATGGCGGCGGGTAACACCCAGCCCTGCGATTCGCGCTCACACCTCAGCGGTTCGCCCGCCAGGGTCAAGGTGGCGTCGATCGTCATGGTGAGGTGGCCCATGATCCAACGGATGTCGCTCGCCTCAGGGCGCAGACCGATACGGCGGCACTGCCGGGCGAAATCCACTGTCTCGGTCGCACTTCCGCCCTCGAGCAGAGCTCCGAGGGTGCGATGCACTGCGCCCGCCCCGGACCGTACGCCAGGTCCGAACCTGGTGGTCGCGATATGTTGCGCCCCGTCGAACAACCGGTGTTGCGCCTCTGGGTCGGCGTTGAGCATGCCCCCGGCCCACATCAGGTTGAGCACCTCGACACGATAGAAGCGGCGAGCCAGCCGGTCACGTAGCGCGGTGTCGTGTACGTCGTCGTCAAGGATGTCCAGCACCGACTCGAGAGACGTGAAGTGTGCCTCAGCGTCGATGTTCTGGTCGCCGGCGTTGCGACCCGAGCCGAGGCGGCGCAGATAGAAGTAGTAGCACCGATCGGTCAGCACCGTGATCGCCGCAGCGTGGATGTAGGCGCGCATCACAAAGGGCTGGTCCTCGTGGGGCGTGCCCTCCGGGAAGCGAATGTGGTGTTGCTCCAGGAGATCTCTGCGGAACATCTTGTGCGGTGTGGTGGATTCTACGAGTTCCGGGAATTCTGCGAGGGTCACACCGAGGCGGTCGCGCTTGTACATCGCTTGGTTGATGCCGCGGAAGTCGCTGGCCGGACGGCCGATGACGACGTCGGCCGCGGTGCGGTCGGCAGCGTCGCACATGGCCTGCAGCGCGTCGGTCGGCAGAACGTCGTCGTTGTCGACGAAGTGGATGTAGGTGCCGCGGGCGGCGTCGATGCCGATGTTTCGGGGTCGACCCGGCCAGCCGGAGGCCGGAGTGTGAAGCACTCGGACTTGCCTGGGGTGCAAGGCCGCCAAGGTGTCCAACCGGTCCGCCGAGCCGTCGGTCGACCCGTCGTCGACAAGCACGATCTCGTAAGCGTTGTCGGGCATGGTCTGGGTGAGCAGACTTTGGATGCAGCGAGTCAGATTGGGTCCCGGATTCCACACTGGCACCACGACGCTGCACCTGAGCGACGACGACACCGGTCACCGGCCCCGTAGGCGCTCGACGAGTCGGCGTCGGCCGCTCCCGACCGGCAACAGCCGGGACGCCATACGTCGCGCTCGGCGTTCGGCGCGAACCGTGATCAGTCCCTCAACGCGGCGCCGTTTCGTTTCGGCGACCTCGAGGCGCCGCGCGGCCACGGCAAGATCCTTCTCGAACTTCGCAGACTTCGCCCGCTCAGTCGAGGCGGCCTCGCGTGCCGTCGCGGCCGCAGCCTTCGCGGTCGCGGCCCGTTTCGGAAGCCGGTCTCCCAGCGGCAGGTCCGCCAGCTCCTTGGCCACCCGGCCGCGCAGCCATGACTCGAAGTCCGTGCGCCACGCTTCCTGCCGAATCTCGTGGAGCGCGCCTGAGCGCACCCTCGTCTGGAGTTCGGCTTCTTCCGTGATTGTCTGCTCGATCCATGAGCCGTCTGCGGGGAGGCCGGCCGGCTCGCCCAGCAGACGCATGAGGTCCTCGACGGTGCGGGCGGGCGCCCACCGCTGCGGCGGCGCAAGCGGCGCCACGCGTTCGGCGAGCCAGAAGACCCCGCGCCGGATCAGGCGCTCCCGGCTCATCGGTGGGAACGACAGCTCGACGTCGATGACGTGGACATCTGCGTCCTCACCGACCACGAGGTTGTGCGGGACCACGTCGATGGCGGATTCCGGGTCGTCCCTCAGCGCTGCGTCCAACAGGCGCAGCCAGTCGTCGAC
>CAYPQR010000311.1:0-4140 GCA_964412865.1 uncultured Intrasporangiaceae bacterium | reverse complement strand
CGCTATCGACCGTCTCGCCGGCGATGCGGACCGGCTCCGCCGACTCGCTGCCAAGAGCGACGTGGCCTGACCTTCGCTCCACGGCATCTCCGCAAGCCGATCGGCGTACGGCACGCGAGATCGCATTTTCTGGCCTCTGCCGACGGCGAGAGCGCAATAGGTGGGCCCAAAATCGAAAATGGGGCCAGGTATTGCGACCTCGGTGAGCCGTAGGGGCCTGAATTGCGATCTCGATGACCGCGAGAACGTCACCGTTAGTGGAACGTGAACCGTGCGATATTCGGCGTCCGGCCGGGCATGTCGTAAACGTCCTGGTAGAAGGCCCGGCCGAGGGCGTTGGCTGCCAGGATGTCCAAGCGGCCGTTGCGCACGAACGCAGGTCCGGACGTCACGGCGTCGAGGATCCACTGCAGGCTCGAATGCGGTGTCCAGCACTTCGGGTTGCGCCGGCGCGGCGGACGGGCCACGGGACTCGCGGCGCGCTCGAGCTTCGTGTAGTACTCGATGCTCACACCGGCCAACGCGGCCACCTCGCTGCGCCGCAGGCCCGGTACTCGACGGTTCGTCCCCTCGGGAAGTCCGACCTGCTCCGGCGTCACTTTGGCGCGGCGCGAGGTGAGGAACTCGCGCACCTCGGCTCGATTGTCCATACATCAACGGTATGCGAGGCGGCGTCGCCTGAGGGAGTCCTTCGCGGTACCCCTACCGTCCGGGGCTCCCACCCGCTCGAGATCCGTGGTGTCGTAAACCAAGCACGCCAATGGCAGGGATTCATGATCAAGGAGCAGAGACCGTGACCGACGATGAGTTCGAGCAGATGTTCCCGCTCGGGGACAAGAACGACGCCTATGCGCAGTATTTCGTCGGGCAGAGCTACCTGGCACCACTCGCCCCGGGCAGCGTCCCGGTCTCCAACGTGACCTTCGAGCCGGGCTGCCGCAACAACTGGCACATCCACCACGGCAGCAACGGCGGCGGCGACCAGGTCCTGCTGTGCACCGCCGGCTCGGGCTGGTACCAGGCCGAGGGCGAGGAGCCGATCAACATGGAGCCCGGAACAGTGGTCCGTGTCCCGGCGGGCACGAAGCACTGGCACGGCGCAAAGGCCGACGCGTGGTTCTCCCACCTGGCCTTCATCACGCCCGGAGAGGACGTCAGCAACGAATGGCTCGGGCCGGTCACCGACGAGGTGTACGGCCGGCTGCCGAAGAAGAACGGAGAGAACGTATGACGATCCTGGACGAGACCTACACCCTCTCGAACGACGTGATCATTCCGAAGCTTGGACTGGGCACGTGGTTCATCGACGACGACCACGCAGCACAGGCCGTGCGTGACGCCGTGGGGATCGGCTACCGCAATATCGACACCGCGCAGGCCTACGGCAACGAGGCCGGCGTCGGCGAGGGCGTGCGCACCAGCGGCGTTCCCCGCGATGAACTGTTCGTGTCGACCAAGCTGGCAGCAGAGATCAAGGACTACAACGGCGCGGTCGCCGCGATCGACGGATCCCTGCAGGCGCTCGGCCTGGACCACATCGACCTGATGCTGATCCACAGCCCGCAGCCGTGGGACGACTTCCGCGGCGGCGACTACGCCGACGGCAACCGCCAGGCGTGGAAGGCCCTCGAAGAGGCGCACCAGGCCGGGAAGCTACGCGCCATCGGCGTATCCAACTTCCAGCAGTCCGACCTGGACAGCCTGCTCGAGACGGCGACCGTCACCCCGCACGTCAACCAGCTGCTCGTCCACGCAGGCAATACGCCCAGTGACCTGCTGGCTTACTGCGCCGACAAGGAGATCCTCGTCGAGGCGTACTCGCCGATCGCTCACGGCGAGATCCTCGACAACGCCGACATCATGGCCATGGCCGAGAAGTACGGCGTGACCGTCCCGCAGCTCTGCATCCGCTACACCCTGCAACTGAGAACGGTCTCGCTGCCCAAGACGGCGAACCCCGACCACATGCGCTCCAACACCCTGGTCGACTTCGACATCACCGACGAGGACATGGCCACGTTGAAGAGCCTGCACGCCCAGGACTACGGCGACTCCAGCGCCTTCCCCGTCTACAGCGGCACGTGAGGGGACGCGGACCGAGCGGCCCGCCCTTCACGACCGATTGCGGGAAGAACATTCGGATCGGCGAGCGAGTCTTTGTCAACTCCGGTTGCCAGGGGTCACCATCGGTGAGGGTGCCGTGGTGGCTGCCGGTGCCGTGGTCACCAAGCACGTCGGGGCGCGGACCGTCGCCGGCGGAGTGCCGGCCGGGAAGATACGGGACATCGACGGCTGAGGGCCGGGTTCCGACGCGACGCAGCTCAGGACACGCTTGTCGCTACAGGCTCATCACCAGTTGCAACGGGGATGGGTACGCCGCCCGCTCAGCCGGCCCCGAGCCCGTTCATCAATTCGGCGAGACGAGTCGGCGCTTCCAGGTGGGCCAAGTGCCCCTGTCCGTCGAGTTCGTGCGCGTCTGCGAGTGGCACCAGTCGCGCGACGTCGTTGAACGACGTCCCGTAGGGATCACGGTTGCGGTTCCGCTCCCCCACGATCAGGTCGACGTGCCCGGCTTCCGCCGCCAGTCGTGCAGGCTGGGGTGCGTTGTTGATGGCCGCCGTCTCAGCGTAGAGGGGCTCGCCGAGGCGACGGAGCTCATGCCATACCGCGTCGTCGGCTCGTAGTGCTGCGGCCTGCTCGTCCGGCATACCGGAGACTCGACGGAGCGCGATCGTGACGACCGCGTCCAGGTCGGCATGCTCATGTGCCTGCCGCAGCTCAGTCAGAGCGTGGGCTCCGAACGGACGCATGACCGGCTCATACGCGATGACCTGCGGGACTGCCTGATGGTTGGCGAGATGAAGGGCAATCAGGCCTCCGTAGCTCCAGCCGAAGAGCGTTCGCACATCTGAGAATCCACGGACGACGGCCGCCGCATCGGCGACCTCGCTCTTCACGTCGTATGCAGCGGTAAGGGGTCCCGACGGGCGCCGCCCCCTGCGGTTGACGACCGCCACCGTTCGCCAGGCATTGAGCCGCCCCGCCACATCCGCCCATCCGGCGGCATCTGCCAGGACTCCCGGTATGACCACGATCGCCGGTCCGTCGAGTTCACCGTAGACGTCGACGTGCACCCAACTGCCATCGACCTCCACGCGTTTCTGTATCGTTCGCTCCATATCTAGATTGTGGAGCGAGTGATCTATAATTGGCAAGGTGACGGCGAAGAGTGCGGGGCGACCGCGGTCGTTCGATCGGGATCTGGCACTGCAGCAGGCTGCCCGGCTGTTCTGGAAGCATGGATTCTCGGGCACCTCCACGCGGATGCTGACTGCAGCCCTGGGGATCTCCAGCTCCAGCCTGTATGCGGCGTTCGGCACGAAGTCGGCGCTGTTCGACGAAGCCATCCGCACCTATGCGCTGCGATACAGCGCCATCTACGAACGTGCGGTGCGCGAGCCAACGCTCGACGCGGTCTTCGAGCGGGTCCTGATCGACTCCGTGCACGAGTTCGGCCGGGTGGACCAGGGCCATCCCGGGTGCCTGACCAGCAGCGCGGCCATGTCCGACACCTCGAAGACACTGGACGTGCGCGAGTATGTCGCCGAGCTGCAGCGCGCCGACGAAGGCCGGCTGTATGCCCGTGTGGAGCGCGCACTGCGCGAGGGCGAGGCCTTGGCGACGACGGATCCCGCGGCGCTCACCGGACTCGTGCAGACGATGTGGCAGGGATTGTCCGCGCGGGCCGAGCTCGGGGCGGGCCGGGAAGAACTGCTCGCCATCGCCGCCCTCGCCCTGGACTCCATCCGGCGAGCCTGGATCAGCCCGGTCAGCGGCGGGTAGATCGCGTCGTATGTGCCGCGCTCTGCCCGCTCCAGCGGATGCCGCGGACCTGCCGGCGGGTAGATCGCGTCGCATATGCCGCGCTCTGCCCGCTCTCAGGCAGACTGAACCGTTGATCGCCGGGTGAAGTCACTCTCCTCTCAGCACTTTCAGATGGTCGTCGACCCGTACGAGGCACATCGGTGAATCGAGGCCGGACTTGCCGCCCTTCCAGTCAGGGGTACACCTGGACCTCGCCGCCATCCACGAACAGCTCGCTGCCGGTGATGAAGCTGGACTGATCCGATGACAGAAAGA
>CAYPQR010000310.1:0-4168 GCA_964412865.1 uncultured Intrasporangiaceae bacterium | reverse complement strand
GGCCTTCTCGCGAGGTTCATGCACCGCCCGCTCGGCGTCGCCGCCGCCGTCGTCCTGGTCGTGGCGATCCTCGTGGCGATCCTGGCGCCTCTCCTGGCCCCCTACTCGCCTGACCTCGTCAACTACACGCAAGGTCGTGCGACGCCGAGCTGGGCGCATCCTCTGGGTGGCGACTCGTCGGGTCGGGACATTCTCAGCCGGCTCATCTACGGGGCTCGAATCACCCTCTACGGCGCCCTGATCGCCGTGGTCATCGGCATCGTCCTCGGTGTGCCGGCTGCCGTCGCCGCCGGCTACTACCACGGTCTGGCCGACAAGATCTGCTCGTGGATCAGCGATGCGCTGCAGTCGGTGCCGGCGATGGTCGTGCTCCTCATCGTCGCAGCAGGCACCGGAGGGGACTTCACGGCGCTGATGGTCGCGATCGGCGTGTTCATGTCGCCCGGGTTCTATCGCATCACCCGCGCGAAGGCCTATTCGGTGAGAGGCGAGGCATACATCGACGCCGCCCGCGTCTCCGGGATCTCCGATGCGCGCATCATCGCCACGCACATGCTGCGATCCGTGCGCGGCCCCGTCCTGATCCAGGCATCGATGACCGCCGGCATCGCGGCCGGCATCCAGGCAGGTCTGCAATTCCTGGGCATCGGCTCCTCGTCGCGCGCCAGTTGGGGCCAGATGATGAACGACGGGTTCCAGAACATGCTCAACTATCCGCTGATCCTGCTGTGGCCATCGCTGGCCTTCGGGCTCACGACCGCATCGCTGGTCATCGTCGGGTCGACCTTTGCGGACCTCACGAGCACTCAGGCGGATCGTCCATGGCGACGGGCGCAGCGCGAGGCGGCGCGGGCGGCAGCCGAGGCGCCGGCCGAGGGTTCGAGCCCCGTCAGCGGGATTGCACACAGTGTCGAAGAGGGTGCGTTGCGCATCGAGAATCTGCGCGTCTGCTACCCGTCGGGCGACGGCATCCGCGAGGTGGTCCACGGAATCTCGCTCGATGCCGCACCGGGCGAGGTGGTCGGCATCGTCGGCGAGTCCGGTTCCGGCAAGTCGCAGACGATCTTCTCCGCCATGGACCTGCTGCCGAGGGCGGCCAGGTGCACGGCAGACGGCATCTGGATCGATGGGCGCGAGGTGGCCCATGAGCCACGCTCACGGCGGAAGGCACTGCTCGGCAAGGAGATCGGCTTCATTCCGCAGGAACCGATGAGCAACCTGGATCCGAGCTACAAGGTCGGCTACCAGCTCACCGAGCCACTGCGCCGGGTGGGCGGCCTGTCCCGGTCCGCTGCACGGCAACGCGCCGTCGAACTGCTCACCCGGGTCGGGATCAAGGATCCGGATCGCGTGATGGCGGCATACCCGCACGAGATCTCGGGTGGTATGGCGCAGCGCGTCCTCATCGCGGGTGCGGTGGCGTCCAACCCGACTCTGCTGCTCGCCGACGAGCCGACAACCGGACTGGACGTCACCGTGCAGGCCGAGGTGCTGGAGCTGCTGCGTGAACTGGCGCGAGAGTCGTCCATGGCGCTCGTGATCGTCACTCACAATTTCGGGGTGGTCGCGGACATTTGCGATCGAGTCGTGGTCATGAAGGACGGCCAAGTGGTCGAATCGGGAACCGTGGCCGGGGTGTTCAACGATCCCGGCGACCCGTACACGGCTGAGTTGATCTCTGCGTCGCTCGATGACGTGGATGTGCGATCGGAATCGGATGCGGCAGCGGCCGCGCATCGGAAGGTGGCAGTGTGAGCGCACAGCAGGTCTCGAACGACGCGACCCTGACCGGCGGGGCACCGCAGGAGGCGAAGGCCCTGTTGCGGGTCGAGCACGCGGTCGTCGACTATCGGATCCGTGGCAGGCGGCACTTCCGTGCGCTCGACGACGTCTCCGTGTCCGTCGGCCCGGGTGAGTGCGTCGGCCTCGTCGGCGAGAGCGGTTCGGGCAAGTCCACGCTGGGCAAGGCGATTCTCGGTCTTGCACCCGTGGCGGCGGGCAGGATCAGCTTCGACGGCCGTGACATCACGCACGCGAAGCGAGCGGTGCGGCGCACGCTGGCGAGCGACATACAGGTGGTGTTCCAGGACCCGTACGGATCGCTCGACCCGACGATGACGATCGGGGAGATCCTCGCCGAGCCGTTGATCGCCGGCGGCACCAAGGGTGCGGCCGCGCGACGTGACGTCATGACGGCCCTGGACGAGGTGAAACTGCCGACGGACACGATCCACCGGCATCCGAGTGAGTTCTCCGGCGGGCAGAGGCAGCGGATCGCTATTGCCCGAGCGCTCATACGCCACCCTCGCCTGATCGTCTGCGACGAGCCGACCAGCGCACTCGACCTGACGACGCAGGCGACCATCGCCGACTTGCTGGTGGACTATCAGGAACAGACTGGGGTCTCGTTCCTCTTCATCTCGCATGATCTGTCGCTGGTGCGCAGAATGTGCCACTGGACGTATGTGATGCGCAGCGGCCGGATCGTCGAGTCCGGCTCGACGCGCAAGGTCACCGAGAGCCCCGATCATCCCTACACGAAGCGCCTGCTGCTGGCGTCTCCGGTGGCCGACCCCGAACGGCAGGCGAAGCGCCGAGCGGCCTGGCTGGAGGTGCGCGACACCGAGTCGGCTGCGGCGAAGGCGGGTCATGGCGTCATGGATTAGTCTGTGACTTGCCATGCCGAAGATTGTTGACCACGACCAGCGCCGTCGCGAGATCGTCGAGATCGCCAAGAACCTCATCATCGAGGGCGGATTCGAGACCGCGACGATGCGCAGTATCGCCGCGGCCGCAGGATTCGCGAACGGTGCTCTCAAACGTTACTTCTCGAGCAAGGACAGCATCGTTGCCGCGACGTTCCAGAGCGTTCTGGAGGGTATGGAGACGCGGTTGCGCCCGTTCGATCCGGATCTCGACCCTGCCTCCGAATTGAGGGCGCTGGTCGAGCTGGGGCTGCCGCTCGACCAGCAACGTGTCGACTCGGCTCGGGTGCTCGTCGCGCTGTGGGAACGCGGGATGAACAACGAGGAGCTCGCCGCTCTCTACGTGGATCACATGACCAGATGGCGTGAGCGCGCGACGGAGTGCATCAGGGCCGCGCGAGGCCTGGACGAAGACCTCGATGCGCCGGAAGTGGCGGGGGCGGCAGACGAGTTGATCGCCGTGTCGATCGGCGCCAACGTCGCCAGCGTGCTCACCCCTGCCGGATCGCTGATCTCTCGATACCACTCGTACGTGGACCAATTCATGAAGCGTGTGCTCGATGTGCCCAAGAAGCGGACGTCACGGAAATAATAGTCTACAGTCGTAGGATGAAAACTGTTGATCTGTCTCGCGTCGTCCACACACGCGCTGCGGCTGACGCGACGGGGCCGGCCGTTCTGCTGATTCATGGCTTCACCTCTGACGGTGAAACGGACTGGCCCGCCGACCGATGGGCCGGGCCGCTCGCGGCTGCCGGCCGCGAATCGCTGGCTCCCGATCTACCTGCCCATGGTTCCGGACCCGATCCGTGCGACGCCGATGACGCGAGCACGAGCCAGGTGCTCGAATATCTCGGCCGGGTGGCGGGGCTGGCGTCGACCGGTGAGATCGACGTGGTGGGGTATTCGCTCGGCGCACGGCTTGCGTGGGACTTCGCGACGACGAGTCCGGTGCCGGTGCGGCGCCTCGTGCTCGGCGGGTTGAGCCCGGTCGAGCCGTTCGGTGCCGTCGACGGCGACGCCGTCCGTGCCCTCATCAGGGAGGGCACCGTGCCGTCCGACCCCATGACAGCCGGGATCGGGTCGATGGTCGCCGCCGCCGGGCCCAGGGCGATGTCGTTGGCGAGGCTCGTCGAGGGTTTGGCGAGTGAGCCGTTCGATCCCGCCTCGCGGCCACCGACGACGCCGACACTCTTCATCAGAGGCCGTGACGACGGCATGACAGAAGGTATGGATGCTCTCGCCGCTCGGGTGCCTGGCGCACGGACGCTGACCGTTCCCGGCGACCACGGCGGCGCGCTGCGAAGCCAAGAGTTCCTGGACGCGACGCTGGCGTTCCTCGGCGTCGGAGACGCCGCAGCATAACCGAGCCGTCCGGGGTCACCTGGCTGGTCGAGTAGCGAGCGCCCAGCGCGAGCGTGCCCTACCCTGGCTGGTCGAGTAGGTCGGAGGAGCGAAGCGGG
>CAYPQR010000309.1:0-4189 GCA_964412865.1 uncultured Intrasporangiaceae bacterium | reverse complement strand
CACGCGGCTATCGTCCATTCTTTGGTTGATCGGCAGGGATCTCGTCAGCCATTCGATTAGCCATCTTCAATGTGCGCTATGCATGCGCAACGCTCCGACAGCCGTCACCAGGCGCTGTCGTGCGAAGACCCGAGCAAGGAGCGCGACATGCGACGATTCAGCATGCCCGCGGCCGGTCTGGCCGCGGCGGTCCTACTGCTGGCGGGGTGCACCGGAGGCGGGGTCGAGGCCGAGTCCCCGACGGCGACCGTGGACGCCACGGCCCCGGTGGACACGCCGACCGATAAGGGGCCGGTGCCCGAGCACGAGGCGATGCCAACCGTTAAGGCGGGCGAGGCGTTCACGGTGCACGAGTCCGATGGTGGCGTCCAGGACGTCGTCGTGACCAAGGTGGAGTGCGGCCTCACGTCGATCCCGAAGGCGGCCACCGACGACGAAGGGAACGCCGTGACCTATCACGCGCCCGCCGGTAAGCAACTGTGCACGGTGACCGGGACGGTCAAGAACACCGGCGACGTGCCGATCATGGGGTTCGCCAACGTCTCCCGCATTCAGGCCGGTGGGCAGCTGTTCGGCCAGAGCGAGAAGGACACCGACGCGTCGGGGTGGCTGCAGCAGCAGTACGGCACCGACGACATCAACCCCGGCGACCACCGGACGTGGATCGAGGTCTACTCGATCCCGAAGGGCAAGACCCCGGACGCGCTGCAACTGTCCGACGACATCGACCAGATCCTCGGGTTCCTGGCGCTGCCGGAGTGAGGCGATGCCCGATGACTCGAATGCCGGCTTCTTCGCGAGCACGGTCGCCCCGATTGTCCTGGCCGGGTCGGCGGTGTTGACTATCGCCATGGAAGCCGTACGCCGCACCCGCAAGCTCACCCCGGACCAGCGGGTGGCGAAGCTGGCACGTGTCCGCGACGCGCTTCCCGCAGGCAGTCCGATGCGTGACGAGCTCGACGAACTGATCGAGTCCGAGGCACAAGAGATCATCGACGCGACCGGTGCTCGCCGCGACCCTGCCGGCATCGTGCTCGCCGCCATGTTCCTCGTCCTGGCCGTGGCCTGCCTGGTGCTCGCGGTCATCCTGGGCGGCTGGTGGTGGCTGCTGCTGATCGGGACGGCCGGGCTCGGACTGTTCGGCGCGGTCGGGCTGGCCGAGGACGCCCGCAAGAAGATCCGCGACTAGACATGGAAACGCCCCCGCCCTGGTGGGGGCGCTGCGCCAGTGATGACGACTGTTCCCGAGCGAGGCTAGTCTAGCCGGTCCCGGCGAGCGTGAGCGCGATTCCGGGCAGGTCGGCTGCACCCTGACTTAGTGTTGAAGTCCGCACTCAAAGTCAGGTATTATACTGGTATGACCTACCGGATCGAGATCGAGAAGTCAGCCGCGAAATCGTTGCAGAAGATCCAGAAACGCGACCGCGTACGAATCACCGAACAGATCAAGGCACTGGCGAACGATCCTCGGCCGGCGGGCAGCACGAAGATGACCGATAGCGACAGCTACCGGATTCGGGTCGGGAACTACCGAGTGGTCTACCTGATCGCCGACCGGATCCGGGTCGTGACGGTTACCAGCGTCGGCCACCGACGCGAGGTCTACCGGTGAGGAGCCCGAGCAATGACTACCATCACACCGATCAGTGAAGCGAAGATCCACCTGTCCGCGCTCGTCGAGGGACTGCACGCCGGCCAGGACGAGCGGGTCGTGCTACTCAAGCACGGCAAGCCGTCCGCGGTGATGCTCTCGGCCAGCGCATACAACGACCTGATGGAGACCCTCGACGACTACGAGGACCGCCTCAGCGTGCACGAGCGTGCCGGGGATGCGGTCGACTTCGACAAGGCGCTGGAACTCATCGGCGATTGAAGAACGGAAAGCGGCCCCCACCGCGAGGGTGGGGGCCGCTCGACAAGCGCCGTCGTCTCATTCGCAACGAGAAGGTCGGGGGTTCGAATCCCCCTAGCTCCACCCAGTATCAGGCGGCTATCGTCCATTCTTTGGTTGATCAGCAGGGACCTCGTCAATCATTCGGTCAGCCGTCTTTGATGTGCGCTATGCATGCGCAACGCCCCGACAGCCGTCACCTGGCGCTATCCCGCGAAGCGGGAGTGGGGGAGCATGGGCGGTCGTGGGCAGGTGGCGATGGGGGTAGTTGTGGCCGCCCTGGCCATGACCGGCCGCGCCGGCGGAGACAGCGACTCGGGCGACATGAGCCCACCGACGACAACCGCCGGGACGGCGGCCACGCAGGCAACCCCGACACAAACCGAGGCCGCCACCACAACCCCGGCCGACAACGGCGCCGAGGCGAGCCATCGCGCGCAAGCTGATCAAGAACAAGATCGCGCTGAAGGGCATCGGGTTCCTGTGTCACTGGACAGAGCAGAAGAACGACGCCGGGCTGGTCTACATGACGGCGTGTGAGAAGGAGCAGATCCTGCTGGCGACCTCGCCGAACCATGCGGACGTGCAGGACTGGATGAACAGCATGAAGGACCAGCTGGGTCACGGCTACGGCACTCTCGGGAAGAACTACGCCGTCACGACACCCAGCCAGGACCCTCGCAACCGGCTGTGGGATCTGCTCGGCGCCGGCGGTGTGCTCGCAGCTGGCGCGATGCCGAAGCGGCTGAAGCGCCAGGGGTGCGGAGAGAACCTCAAGACCGGCAGCGCGAGTGAGGCTGCCCGACGAGACGCGGACAACGGCCCGCCTCCGGGCGGTGGGGCTGGAGGCGGAGGTATGCGCAGAGGTCGTCCCGCGGTCCGTCGAAGGTGTCCTACAACGGGGCGAGGCGGGCGTCCGACAAGAGCTTGTCGGCCATGGTCACGGAATGGGCGCATTGTCGAACTGCAGCTGCAGATAGTCGTCGAGCACAAAGGTCACGGCGACCAAGCGGTCCCCACGAGCTTCGACAGCAGCTCGTTCGGCACATATGCCATCCTGCGTCTCCTCTCCATTCCACCTGGCCAGGCGTATCGCGGGCCGGACCGGCGTGCTAGACGCTCTCGGCGGCTCTCCGGTCTTCGGCAATCAGGCCGTATACCCAGCTGTCCGACACCTCCCCGTTGACAATGCAGTCCTGCCGCAGCGTCCCCTCACGTACGAACCCGAGCTTCTCGAGCACCCGTGCGGAGGCGATGTTGCGCGTGTCCGCCTCGGCCTGGACCCGGTTCAGGTCCAGCGTGGCATAGGCCCACCTCAGGACCGCTCGCGCAGCCTCGGTCGCATAGCCGTGGCCCCACGCGGCCTCGGCGTAGCAGTAACCCATTGCCGCGCTTCGAAATTCGAGATTCCAGCGGCTCAGGCTGCACCAGCCGATGAACAGTCCGTCCTCCAGCCGGTCGACTGCGAGTCGCACGCCGGTGCCGTCTTCGGCGAGCGCACGGCACTTCTGCAGGAACGTCAGTGCACGGTCTCGATCCGTCCATGGCGGTGAATCCCAGTAGCGCAACACGTAGGCGCTGCTGTGCATGGCATACAACGCATCGGCGTCTGCGTCGTCGAACGGCCGCAGCCGCAGTCGATCAGTCCGGAGCGTGGGTGTGAACAACGACATGCAGAGCATCGTGCCAGCGACGCCGGGATAGAAGCATCCTGATTGTCGCCCGGCGGGCTGCTTCCCTCAATCCGATTTCCCCGCGGACGGCGGACGCCCTGGCCGTCGACCTGCGGGGCTGGGGTTGCTCCCGCGCTACCCGGGCCGCATGACCTGCGCCAGCTCGCGTCGGACACGCCCGCGGTCCTCGGAGTGGCCGTGATCGGAACGATCATCGCCCAGGCATTCCACCTGCGGGGACAGGTTGGAGCGCACACCGTCTCGCAGGCACTCGGCGCCCGAGGCCGTCGTCCTACCTGCGGCAAAGCTTTGACCGTGCCCGAGCCCACCGACTGCCGCCCAAGAGGCCGCCCTCAGTCGTCTCCGGTCGAGTTTTCCTTGGCACTGCCTGTGACGCCTTGCGGGCGTGAAAGGGACCACTGCCAGCTGACTTCGATACGGGCTCGTTCCTCGCCCTACTCAGCCCAAGGGTCGAGTAGACCAGTGAGCGAAGCGGAGGAGGCAATCCGGGTACCTCCCGCTGGAGCGCAGCGCGCGGGGGAGCGAGACCGGCGAGCGCGCGTTGCCAAGCCGGGTTGGCAACGCTGTCTCACCAGGTCTGTAACGAAGATAGGTGAGTTGTGCT
>CAYPQR010000308.1:0-4202 GCA_964412865.1 uncultured Intrasporangiaceae bacterium | reverse complement strand
GGTCTCGATACGGGCTCCCCCGCTTCGCTCCTCCGCCCTACTCGACCAGCTGGGGTTCTCCCTTTCACGCCGGCACGGCAGTGCCAACGAAGCGCAGCCGGGTCCTACTCGGAGGTGAGTTTCAACGTGGCGGTGTGCTGTTCGTCTCCGCGCTTGTACGTCACCTTCAGACTGTCGCCCGCCTGCTTGTTCAGCAGCAGATCCTGCAGCTGATCCGGCGAAGTCACCTCGTCGTCGCCGAGCTTGATGATGACGTCGCCCTGGCGCAGCCCGGCCTCGTCGGCGGGACCACCCTTGGCGACCGCCGACACGAACAGCCCGTTGACGTTGGTCGAGCCCTCACCGCGGATCACCGGCGCCACGGCCATTCCGGCGTCGGCATGCGCGACCCGTCCGTCGGCGATCAGCTTCTCGGCGATGCGGTGGGCGAAGTCGGCCGGGATGGCGAAACCGAGACCGATGCTGCCGGCGACGGGTTCACCGGCGGAGTCCTGGGCGGTCGCGCCCGCGGTGGGCACCCCGACGAGCTTGCCGGAGCAGTCGGCGAGCACGCCGCCGCTGTTGCCCGGGTTGATCGGCGCGTCGGTCTGGATGGCGGAGGTGAGCAAGGCGGTGGAGTCGCCCTCGGCGGGCACCCGCACGGAGCGGCCGAGCGCGCCGACGATGCCCGACGTGATCGTGTCGGTGAGCCCCAGCGGCGCGCCGATGGCGAAGACCTTGTCGCCGACCGCCGGCGCCTTGCCGAAGGTGATCGGGGTGATCTTCGACTTCGCGTCGACCTTGATCACCGCGAGGTCGGTGAGCCGGTCGCGGCCGACGATCTTCGCGGTCTCCTGCTCGCCGTTGGGTCGCTGCACGGTGATCTTGCCGCCCTGCGCGGCGGCGGCGATCACGTGGTTGTTGGTCAGGATGTGGCCCTCGTCGTCGATGAACGACCCGGAGCCGTTGCCCTGGGAGCCGCCGTTCGACTGCACGAGGATCGTGACCACCGAGGGCATCGTGTGGTCCACCGCGGTGCGCGCCGTGCATGACCCTCCACCACCGCCGGATTGCGGGGCACTGGAGGAGGTGCCGCCGCCGCGGGCAAGGCTGATCGACGCGACGACGAGCGCCGCCACCGACAGGGCGAGGCTTGCGGCGAGCAGTGGCAGCAGGAGCTTGCGCCACCCGGCACCCTGGGGCGCCTGGGCATCGGACTCATCGGGCATCTGTCGCTCTCCTTCGTCGCGGGCCTGTCGATCCCACCATGGTTAGAGTCTGCCTCAGAAGTCCACTGGATCGCGGCTGATGGGGCAGGTCATGCAGTGTCCGCCGCCGCGCCCGCGGCCGAGTTCCGCGCCCACGATGGTGATGACCTCGATCCCAGCCTTGCGCAACTGCGTGTTGGTCGCGGTGTTGCGGTCATAGGTGAAGACGACCCCGGGCTCGACCGCGACGGCGTTGTTGCCGCTGTCCCACTGCTGGCGTTCGGAGGCGTAGGCGTCGCCCGCTGTCTCGATCACACGCAGGTCGGTCAGCCCGAGGCCCTTCGCGACCACGTCGACGAACGGCCGCGTGCCCTCGTCGATGACGTCCACCGGAGTGGAAGCGTCGTCGCTCGGCCGCAGCGTGAAGGTGTGGATCTGGTCGACGATCTGCGGATGCACCGTGACGATGTCCTTGTCCGCGAAGGTGAAGACCGTGTCGAGGTGCATGGCCGACCGCAGCTTCGGCATGCCGGCGACGATCACCTGCTCGGCCGCGTTGTTCTTGAACAATGCCGCGGCGACCTGGGTGATCGCCTGGCGGGACGTGCGCTCGCTCATGCCCATGAGCACCACGCCGTTGCCGACCGGCATGATGTCGCCGCCTTCGAATGACGCCTGCCCCCACTCCTTCTCGGGATCTCCCCACCACACCCTGGAGTCGAGGAAGTCGGGGTGGAAGGTGTAGATCGCCTTCATCAGCAGCGTCTCGTCGTGGCGAGCCGGCCAGAAGAGCGGATTGAGGGTGACGCCGCCATACAGCCAGCACGTCGTGTCCCGGGTATACAGCGTGTTGGGTAGCGGTGGCATGAGATATTCCCGCACGCCGGTCGATTCACGCGCGAGCGCGATGTATCCGGGGCGGAAGCCCTCGGGCAGGTCGGCCGTGGACAGTCCGCCGATGAGGTACTGCGCGAGTTCGCGGGGTGTCAGCGACTCCAGGAACGTCCGTGTCGCGTCGATCAAGCCGGGCCCGACCTCGTTGGCCACGACCTTGCGGTCCAGCAGCCACGTCTTGGCGTCGGGGATCGCCATCGTCTCGGAGAGCAGGTCGTGCAGCTCGACCACCTCGACCCCGCGTGCCTGCAGCTTGTTGACGAAGTCGGCGTGGTCACGCTGGGCGTTCTCGACCCACATGACGTCGTCGAAGAGCAGGTCGTCGGAGTTGGTCGGTGTGAGGCGGTGATGTGCGAGGCCCGGCGCGCACACGAGCACCTTGCGCAGCTTGCCCACCTCGGAGTAGACACCGTTCGTGACTGCAGCTGAATTTGACACAGCAGGAGGTCCTTTCTCGAACTGTTGAGGGGTTTCGACGTTCAGATGGCGATGCGGCCGGTCCAGAGTCCGACGATGCCGGCGATGCCCCCGATCACGATGATCGCGCACAGGGCGATCTCCGTCGCGCTGAAGATCCGGCGCCCGCGTTCGCTGCGCGCCTTCACGTACAACAGTGTTGCCGGGGCGAGCACGACGGTCATCAACAGCACGAATTTCAGGCCGGCTGCGTCGAACAGGAATGCCGTGTATGCCGTCGCGGCACCGGCGAAGATGGTCTCCTTGGTCCGGGTTCTCGGCTCCACGTCCTCGTAGGATTCACCGGTCAACCCGATCTTCAAGGCATAGGCGGAGGCCAGGAAGTATGGCAGCAGCGCCAGCGCCGCGCACAGGTCGAGCATGAAGTTGAGCGCGTCACCGAGGAACAGCGTTGCCACCAGCAGCAACTGGACGCCCATCGAGGTAACCACGAGGGCGGTGATCGGGGTACCGCGGTGATCCTCTTTGCCGAGGAACCTCGGGAAATCCTCGCTGCGCGCCGGGATGTACATCACCTCGGCCGCCATGAGCGTCCAGGCGAGATAGGCGCCGAGCACCGACACGATCACCCCGATGCTGATGAACACCTCGCCCCAGTCGCCGACGACATACTGGAAAGTGCCGATCATCGAGGGTTGGCGGGTGGCGGCGATGTCGGGCTGCGGCCGCACGGCGTAGCTCGACAGCGTGACGAGCGCGAAGATCGCGAGCACGCTCAAGAATCCGAGCACCGTGGCCTTGCCGACGTCCTCGCGACGCTTCGCATAGCGCGAATAGACGGTCGCACCCTCGATCCCGAGGAAGACGAACACCGTGACCAGCATGGTGTTGCGCACCTGCTCGTTGAGGTTGCCCAGATCTCCGTAGCCGTGGGCGGTCCAGTTGTCGGCGAACACCCCGGTGTCGATCGAGATGAGCAACACGATGATGAAGACCAGGATCGGCAGGATCTTCAGGATCGTCACGATCCGGTTGATGATCGCCGCGTCGCGGATCCCCCGGGAGATCAGATAGTGGAACAGCCACACCCCGACGGTGGAGATCGCGACGGCGAGGACGGTGTCCCCGGTGCCGAATCCGTCGAAGAAGTGGCCCATCGTCGCGAAGATGAACACCCAGTAGAACGCGTTGCCGCAGACCGCGCTCGCCCAGAATCCGATCGCGGAGTTGAAGCCGACGTAATCGCCGAATCCCGCCTTGGCATAGATGAACACACCGGAGTCCAGCTGGGGCTTGCGGACAGCCAGGTTCTGGAACACGAAGGCGAGCATCAGCATGCCGGCACCGGCGATGCCCCATGCGATCAACGAGCCCAGGATGCCTGTGGCAACGCCGAATCGTGCCGGCAGGGAGAAGACTCCGGCGCCCACCATGCTGCCCACCACCATGGCGGTGAGCGTCGGCAGGCTCATCTTGCCGGGTGTCCGCGGTGGTGTGTCGCTGGTCGTTGTCACATTTTCTGTGATTGCCATGTCCTTCACCTAGTCTGTCGGGTTGTCGACTGATTGATACGTCATGGTTTGGTAGGCGCGTCGTGCGGAGCGGGAGTGGCGTTGCCGGTCGGTGGGATCTTCTCGACCTTGAACCCGGTGATGCCGTACATGATGTTCAGCAGGGGGCTCGCATAGTTGAAGACGGCAAAGG
>CAYPQR010000307.1:0-4211 GCA_964412865.1 uncultured Intrasporangiaceae bacterium | reverse complement strand
GACCGGGAGGCCACGAGTATGGCCCAGCTACTCGAACGCACACTGAACCTTCCCGTGAGTGCGCCACGCGAAGTCGCTGGACAATGCCCGTGTTTCCCGGATCAAGCCGTCGATGACTTCGGACAGCTGGCTCGGGACGAACGGAGCGGCGACCAGCATGGCCTCGGCAACCAGCTGCCCATCACGAAGGTAGTAACGACCGAAATGGGCATCCCGGTTGAGCAACTGCACCTCCCGAACAGCCACCGACGTGGGACGCACTGCGACTGGGAACATGACCACCCATACCGCTGCGCGGGGCTCATTCGGGCGGATCAACAAGGCACCGGGCCCGTCTCCCACCGTGAACTGGCGCCCATCTCGTGTATACGCACCCGGCGCAGCGACCTCCAGCGCCAGCTCGATCGCATCGGCCAGGTCGTCCGGTCCGGTGACCGTGATCGGCTGGGCCGGGTCAAGGTCCGAGGAATCGATCCCCGGCTCTGCCGGCGCAGACGTCGCCAGTGGACCGAGGTCGAGCATTGCCGGGGATGGCACTGCGTACACGACCCGGCAGAGTTGCACAGCTGTCCACGCGGCCTCGTCAGGAGTCGGTATCCGCGGTCGCCTCCATCGCAGTTCATCTCCACTCGGCAGGAACTCGACTTCGAAGCGAAGCTCTTGAAAGCGTTGCACTTGGTCCTCGTCGGTATCCGCCCACTTCAATGCTTCCGTTACCACCTCGTAGGTCTCGCCACTGTCCGCACGCGTCACTACGGCGACCGGCCTGTCGAAGCCCTCCGCCGCGATCGCGAAGCACGTGCCACACCGAAGTGACGCAAAGTGGTCACCGAGTTCGACCCTCAAGCTCGCCCACTCCTGGTCGACAGCTTCGTCGAACGCTTGCCCTGTCTGATCGTCCATCGCATCTCCCCACCTCTAATATGTTCAAGTTGAGCATATAGGGATGCACTGACAGGGCCGCCGTCATCGGGCAGGATGCATCCATGGGTCACGTATTCGTCGTGCGCGGCAGGTTGGAGAGCATCCACTGCGACGCGGTCATCATCCCGACGGACAGCAAGTTCAGCGTGCGAAGGATCTGGGACAAAGCCCGCGAGGGCACGCATCGCCCGCGGCAGATCAACGGCTTCGTAGCGGCGGACGGGACAGCAGACGGTCGGAGAGTCTGGTTCGTCGACATCACCAGCAAGGGCGAGAGCAGCCTCACCGCCCTGCAACACAACCTCGGCAAGGCACTCGCCGAGATCGGGTCCACTCTCAATGAGGCGGCGCACCTGCCAACCGACCGGGAGCGGCCGCTTGTTGCCGTGCCTATGGTCGGCGTGGGCGGTGGAGGCCTCGACAAGTCCGCCGGCGACGTGGTGTCCGGACTCGTGAAGACTCTGATGGCGGCTGCCACCGGTATCGACATCGCGCTCGTCGCATTCAGAGAGTCCGACTATGCCGCCGCACAATGGGCCAGGCGTCACTCCCATGATTGCGCACAGCTCCAGCACTCGGACGAGGCTCGCCGTCTCGCCAAAGTTGCGCGTCAACAGGGGCTGTCACTCCTGGTGGGCGCCGGAGTCAGTATGGCGGCCGGACTACCCAGCTGGTCCGGCCTGCTGAAGAGATGCCTTCCCGAGGGAGACGGCCTCGCGAACGACCCGGCGTTCGACAGGCTCGCCGCTCTGGATCAGGCGGAGTACATCCGACGACGACTCGGTGAATCGTCCGCACTGACAAAGAAGATCGCGTCGGTCGTAGGCGAAGTCAGGCGGCCCGGCCTCGGCCACCTGTTACTGGCCTCCCTCGACTGCCGGGAGGCGGTGACCACCAACTACGACCGGCTGTATGAGGCCGCGGTCGGTGCGCAGCACGGCAAAGACTGGTTGCGTGTGATCCCCTACCAGCACGCCGAGGCAAGGAAGCCATGGCTGGCGAAACTCCATGGTGACGTCGGTCATGTGGAAGACATCGTCATCGCTCGCAGAGATTTCGTCTCTTTCGACGCGAAGTCCGGTCCCGCCGGTGCACTCTTCCAGTCGATGCTGATGACGACCCACCTGCTCGCCGTTGGCGCGTCATTCGCCGACGACAACATCCTGCGGCTCACCCACGAAGTCTCCACGTTCCTCGGCGGGCAGCGCGAGAAGACGGAGTCCGATTCGCAGACCGATCAACCTCGTACGCTCGGCACCGTGCTCACACTCGGCAACGACGAGCTCCGCTCGACGATCTGGGAGCCCGAGCTTCACTGGGTCGGTATCACCGGAAGGACGGACGGCACCACGAAACCTGCTGACCCCGAGTCGGAGATCAAGGCCCGGGCGAGGCAGCTCGAGATCTTCCTGGACCACCTCGCCCTGCACGCATGCTCCTCATCCAGCTATTTGCTCGACGAACGGTATGCATCTCTCCTCGGCGATGACGCGGATCTTGCGAAAGAGCTGAGAAACGTGGCCGGGCAGCTCCCAGCCGGACCCCCGCGTGCCGGGGAACATACGACCAAGTCCGGGACAGGTGACAAGTGGAAACCACTTCGAGACGCGTTCCGCGACCACGGGTTTCGGCCAGGCGGTCATAGGTAGGGCGGGCACCTGATCGCCGGAGCTGCGGTCTTCCAACACCTCCGGGCCACAGTCTGCGGGTCCGAGTGCCGCGAAACCACCGCATGCGCAGCCGGCATCTGACCCCACGGCACGGCAAGGGCCTGTCACCTCCACCAGGTCCGCGATCTCCTCGACTCCACATCCGACTGGTCGGTCATACCGCGAGAGCGTACATATGAGGGTGAGGGAAGGACGAAGTCATGATTACCGACATCACAGCGATCGTCAGTTCCATCGCCGCAGTGATCGCGCTCTTCTTCGTAAGCAGGCAACTGCACATCCAGTCTCGGCGACGCCAGCTCGAACTCGGGATGCTCTACGTGCAGCGCTACTGGGTGATCGAGGACGGTCTGCTGCAGGCGGGAGATGATCCCGAGGTGCGCATCATGCATCAGAATCGGTATCTCCGTCTGGCCGACGACGAATTCGACGCGTTCAGCAATGGGTGGATCAACGATGCCATGTGGCGTGTTTGGCACGACGCCCTGACGTCATCTCGAGGCCGAGGCATCCTTCGGCGCTATCTTGAAGACGTTCAGGACAAGGACGCCTACGCAAATGTGCGCCACTGTCTCGGACAGCGGCCGGGCCACGAGTGGACTGAATGTGTGACGCCCGTCAGGAAGTCGCGCCACCGCCGTCGCCTGCCGTGACAACCCGTGCCGTCGCCCACAGCAGCCCATCGATATGCCTGAGTCCCAGCGCTTTACACACCTGGCGCTCCGCCTCGTCGACATCGAGGCCGAGATGCCGCACGGCATACACGAGAGCCACCGACGGCGTGCGGTGCTCGGCTCGGACACAGTGCAGCAGCACCCGCTTGTCCTCGGCACGCAACTGCGCGACGGCATCCGCCGCATCCTCGAGCGCAAACCGCAGGTCGGCGTTGGTCGACGGGTTGTCGCTGTCGATGAGCCAGCATTCGACGTGGTCCTGCGGATCGACTCCCGCGGTCTCGATGTCGTCCGGCCCGACCCTGCTGAGGGACACAACAGCGTCGAAACCCAGCTCGTCACGGCGCGCCAGGTCGGCCTCGGTGCCGAGGAACAGGCCGGGGTCCGCCTCGAGCGGCTCGCCCAGCGGGGTGGCCGTGCCACTGAGCATCGAGCCCCGCAACGGCCAGTCCGCTCGCTCGTTCCAGCCGGGATCGGCGCCCTTCACGGCCGTGCGGTAGGCAAGACCGACCAGGTCGCGCGAGCGCAGACCCGGCCAACCGTGGATGACGCGGCGCCACGCCGCGGGCACCGCCGAGGCGCCATACCGCGCACCGACCAGCGCCCCCGCGATGGCGGCGACCGTGTCGGTGTCGTGACCGATACGCACGGCCGCGTGGAGAGCTCGCTGCAGGTGGCGGCAGTCGCCCTCGGCCTCATCGGTCGCGACGATCGCCGCCCACGCCGCCTGAAGCGCCGTCACCGTGAACCCGTTGTGCTCAAACGTCGCCGGCTCCTGCGTCTCCGCATCCCGGATCCATGCCGCCCACTGATCTCGTCTCGCAGGATCGACCAGGTCGAGCCCCGACGCCAGATCCAGGTCGCCGGTGGTCACGGCCAGCCGCACCGCCTCCGCGTGGAGGATGCACGAGTCGACCGCGAGCGGGTCGGCATGGGTCAGCAC
>CAYPQR010000306.1:0-4248 GCA_964412865.1 uncultured Intrasporangiaceae bacterium | reverse complement strand
ACTACCACGGCACGGGCGCCAACCCGGCCGCGAACTCGGCGTATGCCGACGCCGCTTTCGTCGCCGGTCGCTTCCGGGTGATCACCTCTCGCCGCCACGTCTGAGGACCCTGGCTGGTCGAGTAGCGAGCGCCCCAGCGCGAGCGTATCGAGACCTCTGAGCGGGCGTTGCCGGGCCGGTTGGGAGCGTTCCCTTACAAGGTCGATACAGCTCCTCCGCTTACTCGACCAGCCGGCGGGTGGGCGTCGACGTGACCGGGCGAGGAGCCAAGGATCGGGCGGGTCGAGACATTTGCTGCGGGATCTCCTAATCTTCCTTCATGGCGACGTTCACCCTCACCTGCATCGGCGACGACCGGCCGGGCCTGCTCTCGCTGCTCTCCGCGCCGATCAGTGCCCACGGTGGCAGCTGGGAGCGGAGCCAGATGGCCAGGCTTGCGGGCAAATTCGCCGGCGTGCTGTTGCTCCACGTTGCCGACAGCGAAGCCGACGCGCTGGTCGCCGATCTCACGGCCCTGAAGGGTGATGGCCTGCTCGTGACGGTGGAGCGGACCGCCGCACCGGTCGATCGGCCGACCGCGCGGATGAGTCTCGATCTGTTGGGTGCCGACCATCCGGGCATCGTGGCCGAGATATCGGCAGCACTCGCGAGCCGCCGCATCGGCGTGGAGGAGTTGAGCACGCAGGTCCGCGAGGCGCCCATGGCCGGCGGCATGCTCTTCGAGGCGCACGCCGTGCTCGAGACGACCGCTGCCCAGAGCATTGATGATCTGCGGTCGGTGCTCGAAGCGCTCGCCGACGAGTTGATGGTCGAGGTCACCCTGACCGAGACCGTCGACCCGGCGCGCGCGTCGTAGGAGGAGTGCCGGGTAGTCGACGGGATCACCTTCAGTCGTCGGAGAGCCGAGTGCCACGGACGGGTGGCCGTGCCGGGCGCGAGACGGCCGCGCGGGTGCGTGTATCACACCGACCGGTAAGTGCTCTTGAGTCGGTGAAGGCGTGAACCGGTGAGTCACGCGGAGGCTGCCGATGAGCAGTGAAGAGGTCCTCACCCGTCGGTGAGCGAAGCGGTCATCGATCCGTCACATCCGGCGAAGTGGTCATCAGGTGGGTCTGCGTGCAGGCCCTTCATCACGATCTGGCCGGTCGCATCGCGTCGGCCGACGCGGCCCGGTTTCGACGCACACGGGAGACATCCGTGTGCGACCCATCCTCATCAGCCGGCCGATACGTATGGCACGGCACGGTATTCAGGCGGCCCCTTCAGGCCGGGAGAGCAGGAATCATGCAACCACTTCAACCATGGCCGGTGGTGCGCTACGGCGACGACGGCCACCCTGTGCGGACGCTCCAACGGCTGCTTCGAGCGCACGGCGAATCGCTCGCTGTCGATGGGCAGTTCGGACCAATCACCCGCGCTGCGGTCGAGCACGTGCAGCAGGCGGCGGGACTGATCGTCGATGGCATCGTCGGCCCACACACGTGGCCCCGCACGATCATCGTCTGCCGATACGGCGACGACGGGGACCAGGTCAAGGGCGTCCAGGAGGAGATCAACTACCGCAACCTGTCGGGTCTGCCGTCGACCGAGCTGGTCGTCGACGGACAGTTCGGACCCAAGACCCGTGACGCCGTCGAGGCGTTCCAGAAGGCCATCCAATATGACCATGCGGGGATGGTGGTCGACGGCATCGTCGGACCCTACACGTGGCGTGCGTTCGTCAGCGGAATGCTCGCGATGTGACGTGACATGTGCGGCCGCCGAGGGGCGCAACGCCTCGGCGGCCGTTCCTCGTGGATCGGGCGAATCGGGCCCGAGATTTTGTGTCCGACCCCAACCGTGGGTCCGAGGGTGACGCTAGGGTGTACCTCGCGCAGGGGACGTCATGAGCGTTGGAGCGAGGCCGCGTGACGCCCACGGCCACCCATCGGATGGAGGCGCGTCCCGAGCGCACCGCACATGTGAAAGACGACAAGGAGCGCCTGACAATGAAGCGTCGAAACCTCGCTGCCGCCGTGGCAGCGGCAACCGCAGTGGCGGTGATTCCCGCCGCCGGAGCGGTGGCCGCCACCTCCGGCACCGACGGCCGGACCGTGCTGCCCAACTCGGGCACTCCGCAGGCCAAGGGGCTCGCTCTGCACGGCGCCCCGGCCACGTCGAAGAAGATGACGTTCACGCTGCAGTTGCCGCTGCGCAACCAGGGTTTGGCGAAGCACCTCGCGGCGACCGGTGTCGTCCTGTCGCCCAGCCAGTACCGCGCATACTTCTCGCCGAGCGCGAAGCGGATGCACAAGGTCACGAAGTGGGCGAAGAAGCAGGGTTTCTCCGTCGTCGACAGCAGCCGGATGTCCGGCCAGGTGACGGTGCGATCGTCCGTCGCGCACGTCAACAGCGCCTTCAAGGTGACCATGCATCGCGCCTCGCTCGACGGGGTGAGCGGGCTCGCCGTCAACAAGGCACCGTCGGTGCCGACGAGCCTAGGCCTCTCCGGGGTCGCGGGCCTCAACTCCGTGCACCGTATGCGGACCAACCACATCGAGCAGCCCTCGTTCGGTCGGGCATTGGCCAAGAAGAGTGCGCACGCCGGTGGCCTCGGGCAGCACGTCACGCCGCTGGCGGGCGGCACGGACGGCTCGAGGAGCTGCGCGAAGTACTGGGGCGAGCACCTCTACCCGAAGTCGAAGAAATACAACAACGAGTCCAACGTGATGTGCGGCTACACGCCCGCCGACCTGCAGAAGCTGTATGGCGCGCAGGCCTACAAGTCGACGGCGCCGAAGCTGGGCATTCTGTTGTGGAACAACAACCCCGATGAGCGCAGCCAGACCAACACCTACATGAAGAAGTACGACTTCAAGACCCTGGCCAAGGCGAAATACCATGTCACGGCCGCGAAATACTCCAACAATCCCGCCTGCGGCAGCGGCCTGGGCGAGCAGGATCTCGACGTGCAGTCGACCCACGCGATCGCGCCGAACGCGTCGATCTATTACTACGGTGCCGCGAGCTGTCTCGACGGGGATCTGACGGCGATGCTGCAGAAGGCTGTCGATGCGCACAAGGTGACCACGCTCTCGATGTCGTTCGGCACCTCCAGCGATGCCGGGATGACCAAGGCCGACAAGAACGCCTGGGACCGTCCGCTGCTGCAGGCTCACCTGACGGGTATCTCGGTGTTCGCCTCGACCGGTGACTCCGGTGACAACTCACGGGGTTCGGACGACGGCAAGAAACACGTCGGCGAACCGGCCAGCAGCTACTACCTGACCGCGGTGGGCGGCACGTCGGCGGGTATGAAGAAGAACGGTTCGATGGGCGCACTCGCCGGTTGGGAGGACGGATTCTACTCTCAGGAGAGCCCCACATCGACGAATTTCCCCGACATCACCTCGGAGGAGGACGTCTACGGCGCGGGTGGCGGCGTCAGCGAGACGTGGACGCGTCCCGCGTGGCAGAAGGGTCACGTCGACTACAAGGGCAAGATGCGCGCGGTGCCCGACATCGGCGCGGTGGCCGACCCGTTCACCGGATACACGATCTACAGTATGAACAACGTCACCAACAAGCTGGCGTATCAGACCTTCGGCGGCACCAGCCTCGCGTCCCCGGTGATGGCGGCGCTGGTCGGGCTGGGCAAGCAGGCGCACCATTACAAGGTCGGCAACATCGCGCCGAAGCTCTATCAGCTGGCGGGCACGAGCGCGATCAAGGATGTGAATGCACCCAACAAGGCCGGCGTCTATTACCCGTTCAGCAACGGCCAGGGCGTGGTGATCGGCTTCGACACCCACCACCAGTCACTGGTCACCAACAAGGGCTGGGACAACGTGACGGGCGTCGGCACACCCAACGGTGCCGCCTTCATCAAGGCGATCAAGAAGTAGGAGCCGCAAGGGTGCACAGGCGGCCTCGGTCGTCCACGACCGGGGCCGCATGCGCGGCATCGGCGGCGTCCATGTCGTCGCTGATGCACGTAGGCTGGGAGGACAGGCGATCAAGGAGGCAGGGCCGATGCGCGCGCAACTCGGTGCGGTGGCGGCCATGGCATTGGCGGGAGTGCTCATGACCGGGTGCGGCTCGGGTTCGACGGGTGCGAATGCGGCCTCGTCATCGCCCACATCCTCGGCGGCGTCGGGCAGCGCTTCGCCGACCCCGACCTCGCCCTCTCCCGCCTCGCCGACGACGGCGCCCGCCTCTGCGACCGGCACGGCGGCGGAGCAGACGTTCCACGGCAAGGTGGCCGGACAC
>CAYPQR010000305.1:0-4255 GCA_964412865.1 uncultured Intrasporangiaceae bacterium | reverse complement strand
GATGCGCGGCGCAAAGGAGAAGATCGCCTTCCAGGGGTTGCCCGCGCGTATCTGCTGGCTCGGCTACGGCGAGCGCGACAAGGCCGGCCTGGCGTTCAACAACCTGGTGAGGAATGGCGAGATCTCCGCGCCGATCGTCATCGGCCGCGACCACCTCGACTGCGGGTCGGTCGCCTCGCCATACCGCGAAACCGAGGGAATGGCCGACGGATCCGACGCAATTGCCGACTGGCCGCTGCTCAACGCGCTGGTCAACACGTCCAGCGGGGCCAGCTGGGTGTCCATCCACCACGGTGGCGGTGTCGGCATCGGCCGGTCCATCCACGCCGGGCAGGTCTCCGTCGCCGACGGCACCGACCTTGCCGCGCAGAAGCTGGCACGGGTGCTCACCAACGACCCCGGCATGGGCGTCATCCGCCACGTCGACGCGGGCTACGAGCGGGCCGAAGACGTCGCTGCCGAGCGCGGCGTGCGCGTGCCGATGCGGGAGGAGTGACCACAGTGCCGCTGCCCACGCAGGAGGTCGTGCGCGGATTCGACCGGATGTGGGGCGACCTGCAGCCGGTCGGCCGCGCGCCCTCCGGGGGATATCGCCGCTTCGCATGGACTCGCGAAGATCACACGCTGCGGGAGTGGTTCGCAGGGGAGGCCGCATCCCGCGGTCTCGACCTGACCACCGACCGCATGGGCAACCAGTGGGCGTGGTGGGGCGACCCGGATGCGCGTCCCGGCGTGGTCATCGGGTCGCACCTCGACTCCGTGCCCGACGGTGGCGCGTATGACGGGCCGCTCGGCGTCATGTCGGCGCTTGCCGTCATCGATGCCCTCCGCGAGGCCGGCGTCCAGCCGGCCCGTCCGCTCGGCGTGGTCAACTTCGTCGACGAGGAAGGTGCGCGATTCGGTGTCGCGTGCGCCGGGTCCCGCGTGATCACCGGGGCGCTCGACGCCGACCGAGCGCGGGGGCTCACCGACTCCGACGGCCGTACGATGGCGGAGGCGCTGGCGTCAGCGGGCCGCGACCCGCGGACTCTCGGACGTGACGAGGAGACGCTGCGGCGCATCGATTGTTTCGTCGAGCTGCACGTGGAGCAGGGCCGGGCACTGGCCGAACTCGACCCCGACACGTCGGCTGTGGCGATCGGCACCGACATCTGGCCACACGGACGCTGGCGTATCGACCTGCCCGGCACCGCCAATCACGCGGGTACGACCAGGCTCGAAGACCGCCAGGACGCAAGTCTGCTCGCCGCTGAGCTGGTGCTGGCGGCACGCGCTGAGGCGCAGCGGCACCACACCGTCGCGACCGTCGGCAAGCTCATGCTCGAGCCGGGCGGGGTCAATGCGATCGCCTCGCACGCCACGGCATGGCTCGACACCCGCGGGCCCGTCGAGAGTGATGTGCGGGCCACCGTCGCTGCGCTCTCCGACGAGACGGCCCAGCGCGGCGGCACCATCCGCGAGGAGTCGTGGACCGGCACGACGCCGTTCGACGAGAGCCTGGTCGGGCGCCTGCGCGGCGTGCTGGGCGAGGAGGTGCCGCTGCTCGGCACCGGTGCGGGCCACGACGCCGGCATCCTGTCGACCGCCGGTGTGCCCACGGCGATGCTGTTCGTGCGCAATCCCACCGGCGTGTCCCACTCGCCGGAGGAACATGCCGAACGCGACGACTGCCTGCGCGGTGTCGAGGCGCTGACGAGGGTAGTGCAGGACCTGACGGTGAGTGGTGTGGAGGGAGACGGGTGACCGCCTACTGGGCGCCACACGCGCTGCTGCCGGGTGGCGCCGCGCAGGATGTCCGCTTCGAAATCGAAGGGGGCCGGTTCACCGCGATCACTGCGGATACGGCACAGGCGGACGCAGACCGGCTCGACGGCATCGTGATCCCGGGCCTCGCCGACTGCCACAGCCACGCGTTCCATCGGGCGCTGCGCGGACGCACGCACCACGGCGGCGGGACGTTCTGGACCTGGCGCGAGGGCATGTATGCCGTGGCGCAGCGACTCGACCCCGACCGGTACCTCGACCTGGCGCGTGCGACCTACGCCGAGATGGCGCTCGCCGGCATCACGGCCGTCGGTGAGTTCCACTACGTGCACCACAACGCTGACGGCCGGCCCTACGACGATCCCAACGCGATGGGCGAGGCGCTGCGACTGGCCGCAGCCGAGGCGGGAATCCGCCTGACCTTGCTCGACACCTGTTATGTCGCGGGAGGCCTCGACGTCGGTGGGCACGGTGAGGTGTCCTCGGAACAGCGCAGATTCAGCGACGGTGATGCCGATCGATGGTCCGCGCGCTGGTCGGCGCTGAAGCCGGACGACAACACCGTCATCGGCGCGGCCATCCACTCCGTGCGCGCGGTCCCGCGCGATCAGATGGGAGTCGTCGTCGCCACGGCCGCCGAGTCGCCGTTGCATGTGCACCTGTCGGAGCAGCCGGCGGAGAACGAAGCATGCCTGGGTCATTACGGCTGCACGCCGACCGAACTTCTCGAGCAGGTCGGCGCACTCGGATCGCACACGAGCGCCGTCCACGCGACACACCTCACGAATCACGACATCGCTCTGCTCGGTGGATCGGCGACCACCTGTTGCTTCTGCCCGACCACGGAGCGCGACCTGGCCGACGGAATCGGCCCCGCGAGAGCGTTGCTCGATGCCGGAAGTCCGCTGGCCCTCGGCTCCGACCAGCACGCGGTCATCGATCTGGTCGAGGAAGCCCGCGCACTCGAGATGCACGAGCGCCTGCACACGCTGCGGCGCGGACGCCTCACGCACGATGAGCTGATGCGTGCCGCCACCGACCATGCGAGTCTCGGCTGGACGGACGCCGGTTCGCTCACGGTCGGTGCACGTGCCGACCTCGTGGTGCTCGACGGCGCGTCACCGCGCACGGCAGGTGCGGCGTCCGACCAGATCCTCTATGCGGCGAGCGCCGCCGACGTGCGCACCGTCATCCGCGACGGGGAGACGGTCGTCGACGGCGGGCAGCACCGTCTTGGGGATGTCGGGCGGATGCTCCAGGACGCGATCGACGAACTGTGGTGAAACCGAAGGAGGACAAGTGAGTTCGACGCTGATCACCGGCATCGCCGAACTGGTCACGAATGATCCGACGCGTGAACGCGGTCTGCTCGGCATGTTGGATGCTGCCGCGCTGGTCGTCGAGGACGGCACCGTCAGTTGGATCGGCACCGCTGCGGATGCTCCCGACGCCGACGTGCGCGCTGACCTTTCAGGACGGGCTGTCATGCCCGGATTCGTCGACAGCCACTCGCATCTGGTCTTTGCCGGCGACCGCAGTGCCGAATTCGCCGCGCGGATGACGGGCACCCCCTACGACGGGGGTGGCATCGCCGTCACGCGGGAGGCGACGCGCTCGGTCAGCGACGACGGCCTGCGGGCTCTCGTGGCGGCCCGTGTGCGTGAGATGGCGGCGTTGGGCACGACGACCATCGAGATCAAGAGCGGCTACGGCCTGACCGTCACCGAGGAGGCCAGGGCCCTACGCATCGCCAGCGAATTCACCACGGAAACCACGTACCTCGGCGCGCACGTCGTGCCTCCCGAGCATCGCGATGACCGCGCGGCCTATGTCGACTTGTGCGCGGGGGAGATGCTCGACGCCTGCGCCCCGCACGCCCGGTGGATCGACGTGTTCTGTGAACCCAACAGCGAGTTCGCCTTCACCGGTGACGAGTCGCGGCACATTCTGCAGGCCGGCAGGGCTCGCGGGCTGGAGCTTCGGGTGCACGGAAACCAGATCGGTCACGGCCCGGGAGCCCAGCTTGCGGTCGAACTCGGCGCCGCGAGCGTCGACCACTGCACCTACCTGTCCGACGACGATGTCGAGGCGCTGGCCGGATCCGAAACAGTCGCAACGCTGCTGCCCGGTGTCGAGTTTTCCACCCGGTCGCCGTATCCGGATGCGCGCCGCCTCATCGACGCCGGGGTCACGGTGGCGCTGGCGAGCGACTGCAACCCGGGCACGTGCTACTCGAGCTCCATGCCCCTGATGGTGGCGATGGCGGTCCGCGACATGGGCATGTCGCCCGAGGAGGCGGTCCACGCGGCGACGGCCGGGTCGGCTCGAGCGCTGCGGCGCGACGACATCGGAGTGATCCGCATCGGCACCCGTGTCACGGACATGGCGCTGTTGGACGCGCCGTCGTACCGGCATCTGGCGTATCGCCCAGGTATGCCGATCGGGCACCCGCTGATCGACGCGCTCTCCTGACACCGGCCGCCGGGGCGCG
>CAYPQR010000304.1:0-4259 GCA_964412865.1 uncultured Intrasporangiaceae bacterium | reverse complement strand
CCGCACCGATCGACGGCCCATTCGGACGGACGTTCACGTTCGCCGATCCCGACGGCTACCACGTCACCCTTCACGACCGTGCTGACCGCACCTGAGCGCATGCCCGCGGCCAGTATGTCTGCTCGACGGTCTGATCCGCGCGTGAGAGAAACCGCCGGCAGCGGCACCCAGGCACGCCGACTCTGGATCAACACCGTCAGCCTCGACCATGTCGAGGCGGCCATCAAAGGCGGCTTCACGCAAGCCAACCACGGCGCCGACACCCGGCTTCGTGGCCCGCGGGCCGGTGACGAGATGATCTTCTACTCCCCGCGCACCGAGTTGTGCGGAGGACAACCCGTCCGACAGTTCACCGCCTGGGCCACGATCACCGGCGACGGGCCGTATCAGGCACACGTCAGCGACGACTTCCGCCCGTGGCGGCTCGCGGCGCAGTTCCACACATGTCGTCGCATCGAGGCGAAGCCCGTCGTCGAGCGACTGTCGTTCATCCCCGACCCCGCGCACTGGGGGTTGCCGTTCCGCCGAGGCATGTTCCCGATCCCACGCGCAGACTTCGAACTGCTGCGGACACTCATGACCGCCGACTGAGATCATCGGGCGTCGTCCAGTCGCCCCGCACACAAGTAGAGGCCCTCTGCCAGGTGTCATGCCTGGTCAGAGGGCCTCTACTGTCGCTTCTTGCTCCCCCGGTTGGACTCGAACCAACAACCCTTCGGTTAACAGCCGAATGCTCTGCCAATTGAGCTACGAGGGATCGGGCACCTCATCGAGGTGCGGCCGCAACTCTAGCAAAGAAGCGACGGGAACCCGAATCCGGTCACAGGCCCACGCGCTCGCGCAGATCGTCGGTCAGGGCGGCCGCGCTGCTGCGGGCCGTAGGCCACCCTGTTCGCCTGATCAGCCAGGTGGGCACGCGCATCGGTCATAGGCACTTCGGCAGGCATAACCCAAATTGTGCAAACGTATTTCCTGGACGTTTCAAAATGTCTTCACATCGGAGGCGTCAGTCGCTCGCTGGTGACCGGCGAGGTAATATTCCGCGACGGGGTAAGGGCAGGGGTGACGTGCGAACCGCTCCGCGGGGTGGTCCGGTCGATTGCTGTCAAACGGACGACGGCCCCCGCCCTGGGGGCTCGCGGTGCTCGACTCGGATCTGAATCCGGAAGACACCGGTTGTGGGCGTTCGAAGACCGATTGGAGTTTGGAGCCGGATGAGTGCAACGGCGTGGGCCGAGTCCGTGCCCGGTGACAAGGCCGTGCGATGGAAGGCGTTGGAGGTGGCCGCGTTCGCGGCCTATCCCAAGGTCACCCGAGTGCTGGACCCGAAGCGGAAGTATGGACGCCCCAAGGAAGGCATCGCCGGGGCGGTGAAGACGATCGTGGTCTTTCCGGCGCTCCTCGCTTGGATGGTCGTGATGATGTTCCCCGCCGCGGTGGGGGCGGTCTTCATCCTGCTCTCGAACTACCAACCGAGCTTCAAGCTGACGAGTGATCCTCTCATCGGGATGCATTTCGCATTGTCTGCGGCCGGGATCGCGTTCCTGTGGTCGATCGTCGTCCAGGTGGGGTGGTGGATTCATGACGGATGGCACGGGAAGGCACGCGAATTCCCGTCGGTGGCGCGTGGAGCGGTGGGAATCGGCATCGTGGCCCTCGTGGTCGTCTTGTTCGGCCGCCATACGCCTGTCGGCGACCTCCGGCACCTATGCCTTGCAGCGATCGTGGGTTCGACGTTGCTGGGGGTCGTCAGATTCGTCGTCTACGTCTGCACCATCAGGACGAAGCGCTCGGGTGAATCCGCCGCGTCGTCGCACACCGACGCGGCGACATCGAAGGACGAGCGCCGACACACGACAGCGGAGCCATTGAAGGCGGTGCGGCTCGCGGTCGAGAAACTTCCACAGAAGGATCGAGATGCCGTACGGGATGACATCGATTCAGCGGTAGGCATTCTCGCCTCTCGGGGCATCATCACCGACGCGGACGCGGACTGGGCTCGCAGCGCCGAACTCGGCAAGCTGGCATTGCACATGTCGAGCCCGCGTTCACGGCGATGAGGGATCGCGCGCCTCATCGAGGTGCGGCCGCAGCTCCAGCAAAGGGGCGACGGAATACGGTCACAGCCCCACACGCTCGCGCAGGTCGTCGGTCAGGGCCGCCACGGCACGGCGCACCTCGGGGTCGTCGGACGGGGTGCTGCGACTGAGCACGGCCTGGGTCATCAACTCATCGGTGGCGAGGTTCTTGCGCACCACGACGCGGCCCTTCTGCCTCGGGTCGCTGAGTGGGAGCGGCTCCGAGAGGACGACGCTGGCCTGCACACGCTCGTGCACCGTCTCGGGCAGGCGCGTGTCCTGGTTGCGGAAGGTCCACTGCATCGGCCGGGTGCGCTGCACCCAACTCACGCTGAGCGTCCAGTGCTCGGCGCTCCACTGGCCGGCGTCGACCTCGTGCCAGGGCCGGCGCAGGACCAGCCGGTCCGCCGCCGCCGCGACGAGATGCGTCGTGGTGGCGATCACGTATACATGCGTGTTGTCGTCGACGGCGAATGCGAGCGCCCTCTCGCCCGGCGCCAGCTCCGCGCGCTGCCGCACTTCCTGCGGCAGTCGTGGGCGGCGTGCCCAGTGCACCTTCATCGTGTCTCCTGCTCCTCGTCCGTCACTGCAGTGTCTCGCGCAACGCCGTGAGCTCACGCTGCGCGTGACTGAGATGCTGGGAGATCTCCCGGGACAGCCCGTCGTCACCCTCGGCCCGCCGCAGCCGGCTGAGCAGATCGTCCACCTGCTGCTGCAGCCGTCGGGACCGCACGGCGATGACCAGCGAACGGACGTAGCGTGCGTCGGGCCGGCCCGATGTCGGGTCGAGCCGCGTGGGCAGCGACGCGACCGCTAGCTCGGCGACGAGGGGTCGCAGCAGCGGCGCGACCTGATCGCTCACGGCGCCGGTCCACGCGGCCGCCGAACGCTCCACGGCCGGGTCCGCCGCGACGATCGCCTCATAGACGGCACGATGGGCCGCCGCGCCGAAGTCGTCGGGCTGCAGCATCGCGCGCTGCTGCGCCGGCACACAGCTGGGAAACTGCACCAGACACTGCAGCAGCTGCCGCTCGGCCTGCACGACGGGGTTGCGCAGGTCGGGCATGGCCACCTGCTCCGTCGGCTCCTGCCGTATCTCCTCGGTATGCTGCGCGGGCGCCGAATGCGGCGCGCTCGCCGCCCTCGACGCGCGATGCACGGCCGCGGTCAGCTCGTCCACGCCGACGCCGAGCCACCCGGCGACCAGGCGCGCATACATCGGTTTGCGGTCGTCGTCGCGCACCGTCGCCAGCATGGGCGCGACCGCCCGCATCGCCTGCACGCGGCCCTCCACCGACTGCAGGTCGAAGCGCGCGAGCGTCGTGCGGGCAGCGAATTCGAACATCGGCGTGGCACCCTCGACCAGCTCGCGCACGGCCCCGTCTCCGCCGGACAGCCGCAACTCGCACGGGTCCTGTCCGCCGTCGGCCACGGCGACGAACGACTGCGCGGCCCACTGCTCGTCGAGTTCGAAGGCCTTCATGGCGGCGGCCTGCCCCGCCGCGTCGCCGTCGAAGGTGAAGACGACCCGCGCCGGCGACCCGCTCGTGTCGTCTCGCAGCAGCCGCCGGAGCAGCTTGATGTGGCCGGTTCCGAATGCCGTGCCACACGTCGCCACCGCCTGCTCGACCCCGGCGAGATGCGCCGCCATCACGTCGGTATAACCCTCGACGATCACCGCGCGGCGGCTCTGGGCGATCTGTTTCTTGGCCAGGTCGAGGCCATAGAGCACGCCGGTCTTCTTGTAGATCGGGGTCTCGGAGGTGTTGAGGTATTTCGCGCCGATCCGGTCGTCGTCGAAGATCCGCCGGGCGCCGAATCCGACCGTGTCGCCGGTGATGTCACGGATCGGCCAGACGACGCGCCCCCGGAAGCGGTCGTAGAGGCCGCGGCGCCCCTGCCCGACCAGACCGGCCTGCGTGAGCTCCTCCGCCGTGAACCCCTTGCCGCGCAGATGGTCGGCCAGCACTTCTCCCCCGCGCGGCGCGAACCCCACCCCGAAGCGCTCGGCGGCCTTGCCGTCGAAACCTCGCGATCGCAGGAAGTCACGCCCCGCCCTGGCCTCGCGCGACTGCAGCAGCGCCTGCGCATAGAACTCCTCGGCGACGCGGTGTGCCTCGATCAGGCGCGTCCGCCGCCCGAGCCCCTCGCCGCGCGGCGCGTTGCCCTCCTCGTAGTGCA
>CAYPQR010000303.1:0-4267 GCA_964412865.1 uncultured Intrasporangiaceae bacterium | reverse complement strand
GACATTGCCCGCTCGCGCCGCGCCTGCGAGATCACCTGATCCAGCGACGCCATCGGCTCATCGCTGCTCCCGGACCAGAACCCCGCCAAAGATCGAGCCGCCGTGATCGCGACGTCCAGGCCGGGAACGATGTGGTCGACGCGGCCGGAACGGATGCGGCCGAGTGCCCGGCGGGAGACCGAGTCGACGGCGCCGAAGTCGCCGGCCTTGTAGGCGATCACCAGTTCCGCGACCTCATGGGCTTCGCATCTGGGAACACATGACCTACCGGTGGTCTCGCTCCCCCGGAGGGCGGCGAGCGCGCGGGTCGCCATCGCAGCATCTGCGGTGGCCGCGCACCGACTGACCATCAACAGGTCGGCCGAATGGTCGAGCCCGGGACGGCGACCCTCGACCACCATGTCGACGCGCGGACGTGTGGTTTCAAGGCCCGATCCGGCGAGACTCGCATCGGCCACGAACAGCCTCGCGAGACCACCTTCGTTCAGCAGCCGTGCAACCCGTGCCTCGTCGCCCGCGCGCAGACCCCATCGAATGGCCTCGGGCAGCTCCTGCCGGCTCTCGTAGTATGCGGCGGCACGCCCATAGACCGCGAGCGTGTGCTGCCGCGGCTGCATTGCGAACCGATGCCGCAACAACTCGCGAAAGAGTTGATGGCAGCGAAATCGCGTGTGCCCCGCATCGAGCGGGATGACGAACGAATTGCTCTGCGCGAGTTCGTCGAGCATCTCACCGCAACCCTCGAGCCCGGTAACCGCGTCCGCCACGTCCCCGTCGATCTCGTCCAGAAAGCTGGTGTCCGTGAGGATCCGGCGCACCTGCGGCGACAGCCGGTCCAGCACCTCGCTCACCAGATACTCGCCGATGCTCCCCCTGTCGACGGCGAACTCGCTGACGAACCGAGCCGCATCCGCCGCTCCCTCCATGCGCAGAGCCGACAGTCTCAACCCGCCGGTCCATCCCTCTGTCCGAATCATGAGCGCATCCAACTGTTCCGGGCTGAGGCGCACGTGATGTGCCGCCAGGAGTTCTCGCGCCTCATCGGCGTTCATGGCCAGATCGGCCTCGCGCAGCTCGGTCAGGATGCCCGCCAGACGATATCGGGGCAGCGGTAGCAACGGGTCCCTGCGGGCGGCCGCGATCAGCCGCAGGAAGGGCTCGGTGCCGCTCACGACGGCATCCAGATCGTTCAGGATCCCCGGATGTGTCAGGTTGTGGGCGTCATCGAGCACGAGGATCATCCTCGTCCTCGAGTCCGCGACTCGCCGAAGGATCCGGAGGAATTCCGCCAGGTCCGCAACGGGTGGCAGCTGCTCAGCGGCGGTGCCGGGGCCACGGGCCCGCAGCATGGCTGCGCACATGGCCGCCCAGAAGTGTTCGGGCTCGTTGTCACCATCCCCGGTGGTGACCCAGGCGACCGGATCCGGCTGCCGCCTGCACCAATCGCTGAGCAGCACAGTCTTGCCCGCGCCCGGACTCGCCGTCACCATGGTGATCGGGCTGCCCGCCGAGCGCTCCAGCGCGTCGTAGAGACGCGGTCGCTCCACGAGTCGTGTCGGCACAGGGGGACACTGGAACGCTGCTCGGCGAGAAGCGTTCACACGTCCCTCCTCATGGCAAGCCCTCCCGCGCCGGCAGGAGCGCACCCGACCCGGCTTCCCCCACAATACCGGCCGAGCGCCCGGAACATCGCCTCCCGAACTGTGGTGGGCCGAATCACACGGTCTGGACGTGATTCTTCTCGAGACTCGGACACACCACACGATTCACCCGTGTTCGTCGGCGTTCTCCTCGAGTCGCCGCACACCGATCAGTTCGAGCCGTAGCGCGCCCAGCCGCTCGATCACTCCGTATACGCCGGCCTGGTCCAGCTCCCCGCTGAGCGTCGTCGTGCCGTCCTGTGTCCTGCACGTGAGATCGGACATCGCATACCGGCCGGTAGGCCCGAGAGTCCCGTCCACACGGAATACGTAGATCGCCTTACGCACACCCTGCTCCCGCCTGACCCGGCCTCACCGGCCTCGCTTCGTGCCTGTCCAGGAATTGTGCGCTCGGCCTCGGCGGGCCACCTCATCCATCGAGGATGGGATCGGCGAACCCGCACAATTCTCATGCTCAAAGGATGAGGTGGAGCCCTCGCACCCGCCATACGCTCACCGTGTCCACTTCGGTGGGCGGTGCACATCCGTCGGCTCGTCCGGCCACGGCGCGCCGCACCATCGTCCAGCGGGCCGGCGCCGCCCGGGTGCCGCCCGGATGCAGCGAGCCAAGGAGAAGTCCGTGTCCACTTTGATCGTCATCGGCTTCGACGATGAGCAGTCCGCCTGGCAGGCCTACGAGCGCACCCTCGAACTGCAGAAGGACTTCATCGTCAACCTCACCGGCCTGGCCATCGTCAGAGTCGACAGCGACGGCAAGACACACGTCGACACGCCGCAGCGGATCGTCGGCAGATCCGCCGCCACGGGAGCCCTCTGGGGGATGCTGCTCGGCCTGCTGTTCTTCGTGCCCGGCATGGCGCTCCTCGGCGGCGCGATGGGCGCGCTCATGGGCAAGCTCAGCAAATCGGGCATCAACCAGTCGTTCCGCGCCCAGGTGCAGGACATGCTCGAGCCCGGTCACTCGGCCGTCGTGATCATGGCCTCGAAGGTGACGGAGGACAAGTTCGCCACCGCGATGCAGCCACTCGGCGGCAAGCTGCTGAAGACGTCGCTCTCGGAGGCCGACGAGAAGGAGCTCGAGAAGGAGCTCGTCGCGCAGGAGTGACCGAAGTGAGTGACGCGGAAGGGTGTCGGCCCGACAGGACACGTCCTCCGCGAAGACCATGAAGGGGAGAGCTGGTGACCGGGGCCGAGCAACGCGAAATACGCGCGCCGTCGCTGATGGACGCCCTGGTGCCGTTGATCGCGCTTGCAGTGCTGATCGCCGGGAGCCTGGCCCTCTTCGGACTGGATGCGCTCGACGGCCCGATCCAGGCGGCGCTGGTGGTCTGCGCCATGGTCGCGGGCCTGATCGCACTGAAGAACGGTTACCGCTGGAGCGCGGTGCAGGAGGCGGCACAAGGCGCCCTGGCGTCGATCACGAGCGCCGTGTTCATCCTGCTGGCGGTGGGCGCACTCATCGGCGTCTGGAACATGTCGGGCACGATCCCGACGCTGGTCTACTACGGGATTCAGGTGCTTTCGCCGTCCTGGTACTACCTGGCGACGGCCCTGATCTGCGGAGCCGTCGCGATGAGTATCGGCAGCTCGTGGACGACCGCGGGCACGATCGGCGTCGGGCTGCTCGGAGTCGCCACCATGCTCGGTGTCTCGCCGTCGATCACGGCGGGCGCGGTGATCTGCGGCGCCTACCTCGGCGACAAGCTGTCGCCCCTGTCGGAGACGACGATTCTCACCGCCCAGATGGTCGGCGTCGACATCCACGAGCACATCAAGCGCCAGGCGTGGACCTCGGTGCCGGCATTCACGATTGCCTGCATCGTCTTCCTCGTGCTCGGCCTCGCCAGGGGTCCGCAGGTGCACAACCCCGTGGGCAAGGAGATCGAGCTGAACAGCCTCGCGGACATCTACCACATCACGCCACTCAATCTGCTGCCCCTGGTGCTGTTGGGCGTGCTGTCGATCCGCAAGGTGCCCGCGTCGCTGGCTCTCATGGCGTCGGCGATCTTCGGCGGCATCCTGGGAGTGGTGTTGCAGGGTGATGTGGCGCGAGGTTTCATCGGTGCTGCCGACTACGACCCGATCCTCGGACCGATCCGGGCCATCTGGCGCGCCGTGTCGAACGGGTTCTCCAGCGACACCGGGATCCGCGAGATCGACCAGTTGCTCTCGCGGGGCGGGATGGACAGCATGCTGCTCACCCTGTGGCTGATCATCGCCGCGGTGACGTTCGGCGCGATCCTCGAACAGTTCGGTCTCATCGGGCGACTGGTCGACCCGATGATCGCCGCCGCCACGTCGACCGGGCGGCTGTTCGCGACGGTGTTCGCCTGCGGGTTCGGACTCAACATCGTCGCCGGCGACCAATACGTCGCCCTCGTCCTGCCGACGAAGGTGTTCCGCGTCGAATTCGCGCGCAGAGGCCTGGCACCGACGAACCTGTCCCGGCTCGCAGCCGACAGCGGCACGGTGACTTCCGCGCTGGTGCCATGGAATTCCTGCGGCGCCTATATGGGCGCCGTGCTCGGGGTCGCGACCTTGTCCTACGCGCCCTTTGCCGTCTTCAACTATGCGAGCCCCCTGCTGAACATCATGTACGGCATCAC
>CAYPQR010000302.1:0-4311 GCA_964412865.1 uncultured Intrasporangiaceae bacterium | reverse complement strand
TGGGCCCGGACGTGGTCGAGGGATACACATCACTGCGCGAGAAGCGCGTCGCGAAGTTCCCCTCCGCGAGTTGACGACGGGCGCCGGCCATGCACTACGGATTCGACGACGACGAGCGGGCGTTCGCCCAGGAGATGCGGCGCTGGGCGACCAAGGTGCTCGCACCGCATTATCAGAGCGACGACCGCAGCGCCACGTTCCGCCGCGAGCAGGTGGCCGACCTCGCCTCCATGGGCCTCACCGGTCTGCGCATCCCGGAGGAGTACGGCGGCCAGGCGGCGACCGCGGTGATCGCCGGGATCGCCGCGGAAGAGGTCGGTCGCGCCGACTTCAACGCCGGCTATCTGATCATCACCACGGCGCTGATCAGCGACATCATCGTGCGCAATGCGAGCGCATCACAGCGGCAACGCTGGCTTCCCGGCATCGCCTCGGGCGAGACGCTGCCGTGCATCTGCATCACCGAACCCGACCACGGCACCGACGCCGCGGCACTCGAGATGAAGGCGCTGCCGGAGGGAGAGGGGTGGCGACTGCATGGTGAGAAGACCTCCATCACCCTCGGGATGGCGGCCGATCGGGCTGTCGTCCTGGCTCGGACGGGGAGCTCGGGCGCGGGTGGCGTCAGCGCGTTCTGGGTCGACCTCACCGACGACCATGTCAGCCGCCACCCCTTCGACGACCTGGGCAGTCGCGCCATCGGTCGGGCAACCATCCACTTCGACGGCGCCCCGGTGACGCGTGACGATCTCATCGGCAGTGAGGGCGGCGGATTCATCTCGGTGATGCAGGGTTTCGACTACTCCCGAGCGATCATCGGGCTGCTCTGCCTGGGTGCCGCGCAGGCATCGCTCGAGGAGGCGCTGCAGTGGGCGCGCGACCGGCAGGCCTTCGGGCGACCGATCGGGCAGTTCCAGGGGGTCTCGTTCCCGCTCGCCGAGCACGCCACCTACATCCGCGGAGCGCGACACATCTGCTACGAGGCTCTCTGGCGCAAGGACACCGGCCTGGAGCACAGCACCGAGGCGGCCATGGCGAAGTTCTGGGCGCCGAAGCTGGCGACCGAGGTGATCCATCAGAGCCTGCTGACGATGGGCCATCTCGGCTACTCGTCGGAGAGCCCTGTCGGTCAACGGCTGCGTGACGTCATCGGTCTCGAGATCGGCGACGGCACGGCGCAGGTCAGCAAACTCGTCATCTCCCGCGATCTGCTCGGCCGCGCCTTCGCGCCGTGACCCATCGCGGACATCTCGTGCGGAAGGAGGCCGTCATGGGCAAACTCGACGGCAAGATCGCGATGGTCACCGGAGCCGGACAGGGCATCGGCAAGGCCATCGCCACCAAGATCGCGGCAGAGGGCGGCACCGTCGTGGTCGCGGACCTGAACGAGACGACCGCCAAGCAGACCGCCGACGGCCTGGATCACGGCGCGGTCGGGGTGCTCCTCGACGTCACCGACCGTGAGGCGGTGAACTCCGCGGTGGCGCAGGTGCACAGCCAGTTCGGGCGCATCGACGTGCTGGTCAACAATGCGGGCTGGGACAAGGCGGAACCCTTCGTCGACTCACTCCCGGAGACCTGGGACCGACTGATCGGAATCAACCTGTATGGCGTGCTGCACATGTGTCACGCCGTGCTGCCCTTGATGACGGCGCAGGGGCACGGCCACGTGGTCAATCTCGGCTCCGATGCCGGCAGGGTCGGCTCCTCCGGCGAGTCGGTCTACTCGGCCGCCAAGGGCGGAGTCATCTCGTTCACCAAGACGATTGCCCGGGAAGTGGCCCGAGCCGGCGTCAACTGCAACTGCGTATGTCCTGGTCCGACCGACACCGCGCTGTTCGCGTCCATCGGCGGCCCGAAACTTCGGGATGCCCTGACCAAGGCCATCCCCCTGCGGCGACTCGCCCAGCCTGAAGATCTCGCGAACGTCGTGGCGTTCCTCGCGTCGGACGAGGCGTCATACGTCACCGGTCAGACCATCAGCGTGAGCGGTGGATTGACGATGAGCTGAGGCTGCCGCGCCGGCGAGCACCCGCTCTACGATGCGGTGGTGGCACGGTTCGTCGTGACGTTGAGGCCGGCGCTGGCGCCGGCGGAGGCCTGGCGCCGGGTGTTCGACCTGCGACAGCACAGTCGAATCATCCCGTTGACAACGGTTTCCGGAGATCATCTGGATGCCGAAAGCCTTCGCGAGGGCAGTCACTTCGTCGGGCGGACCGGCGTCGGCCGGATAGCCTTCGACGACCCGATGAGCGTCGATCACTGGTCACCGCCGAGACCCGACCGGGGCCGCTGCATCATCCGCAAGCACGGTCGGTGGCTCGGAGGCTGGATCGAGGTGATCGTCGACGCGGACCGGTCGGGATCGCGTGTCCGCTGGGAGCAGGAGGTGACCGTGCCGGTGCCGCTCGCAGCCGACATCTGCAAACCACTGATCCGCGCGGGATACCGTTGGGCGCTGCGGCAACTCCTGGCCGCAGCGGGCAACCCGGGGGCGGAAAGCGGGCAGGTCAGCCGATCGTGAGCGGGATGCAGTCGGACCCGCATCCGCCGGGCCCGGCATCCTCGAGCTCCTGCGGCCGGTGCAGCACCGCACGGGTCAGTGAGATGACCACTCGGGCGTCGCCGATCTGCCGCGCGTCACCGTTGACGATCAGGGAGTATTCACTGAAGTCGGCCGGCGGCCATACCAGCGAAACTGCTGGTCGCCGACTCAGATTCGCGACGCTTTTGCCACCGACACCGTCGATCTGAAGCGTGTTGCCGGACAACGTCGGCTGCACCGCCACCACGTGCGCTTCACCGTCGTCACTCACCGTCAGCAGATAACCGAAGGAGTACTTCGCGAACACGTCTTCCAGCTCGTCGACCTGCACATCGCTCATGACTCCATGGTAGCCGCGGACCCGCCTCGCCACATTGCCTCAGCAGCGTCACCACGGCAGTCAACGCTCCGGCATGGGATAGTCGGCCCATGACCGTCTCGCTGAAGTATGCCGTCGTCGAGAGGGAACGCCGCTACCTCGTGGCGAGCCTTCCGGACGGCGTGTCAGCCACTCGGGACATCGTCGACAGGTATGTGGTCGGCACCCGGCTGCGTCTGCGTGAGGTGCGGGCCGGCGATGGAAGCGTGGTCCGCAAGCTCGCGCACAAGGTGCGGCTGACCGGCGGGCCGGCCGAGGTCGCCTGCACCAACTTCTATCTCGACGATCACGAATGGGCGGTCCTGACGGCCCTGCCGGCACGCATCCTCCGCAAGAAGCGCCACCTTGTCGAGAGGGGTGGGGTGACGGTCGCGATCGATGAGCACGAGGACGGGACGCTCGTCGCCGAGATCGACGACGGCGAGCACCCCTCGCATGACGTCCCCGAGTGGCTCGACGTCCTCGAGGATGTCAGTGGCCAGGAGCGCTGGACCGGCGCCTTCCTCGCGCGCTGAGGGCTCGCCGGCGCCGATCCGGCGGGCCGCGCTCTACCCGCTCCCGACTCACCACAGCGGCAAGAACAGGCAGGGCGCGGCACATACGCCGCGCTCTACCCGCTCCCGACCCACCACAGCAGCAAGAACGGGCAGGGCGCGGCACATACGCCGCGTTCGACTGGATCGCGGTGTTGGCGGCAGGGCGGGTATTTCACAAGGTCGTGGCGCATCTATCGCGCATGCCGAGGCATCGTCGTCGCGAACACTTCACCGAGGCGATGCGAACGATCGGCCTGTGAAGATCCCGGTCCGACGGCGCCACAAGTAACTAATGTTCTAGTACGATTAGAACTATGCTGATACGCGTGGACCCGAGCGGCCCGCTGGGGCTGGCCGATCAGATCGCGGCGCAGGTGCGCGGTGCGCTGGCCCGCGGGGATCTGACTCCGGGAGAGCGGCTGCCCCCTGCCCGACAGTTGGCGGAGGGCCTGGAGGTGAACATGCACACGGTGCTGCGCGGCTATGCCATATTGCGCGACGAGGGCCTGATCGAGTTGCGACGAGGACAGGGTGCCCGCGTGCGGCGAGATGTGGACGCGGACCGCGTGAGTATTCGTGAGCAGGTGCGGAGCCTGCTCGCGGCTGCGGAGCGCGTCGGAATGGGCCGCCGCGAGATCATCGCGGAGATCGAGAGAGCAGGCGCATGATGCGCTGGGTGCAGCGCGTGGCCGCCGCGACCGTCGTGCTGATCGCGCCGGCGGTCGTGCTGATCGCCCGTCTCGTCTGGAATCCTGACGTGCCGAATTCGTTGCCGACGCACTGGGATTCTCATGGCCAGGTCGACGGCACGACAGGACAGACCGCGTTCTTCTGGATCTGTCTGATCATCT
>CAYPQR010000301.1:0-4330 GCA_964412865.1 uncultured Intrasporangiaceae bacterium | reverse complement strand
GGCGCCCGGCTGGGGCCTGCTCGACTCGACGATGTCCTTCATCTCGTCGGTCTCGAAGCCGCTGCGCACACCCCAGATGAACGCCGTGAGGCCGAGCGCGAGCTCGATCAGACTGCCCCACGGGAAGGCCAGCGGGGGATTCTTGAGCGGACCGTAGACGCCGTAATACGAGATGATCAGGGTGCCGAGCAACAGCCACAGCAACCATGCGGTGCGTTCGATGTGCAATCTGCCGGTCTTGTTGGAGAAGGCCCACAAGAGCACGGAGAAGATGATGATCGCCGCCGCGAAGGCGATGAAGTAGGGCCAGAACGACCACCCTCCCGGCGCCTGAGTGGCTGACGTCTGCAGCACCCAACCACCCTCGACGGCGATCCAGATCCAAACAACGAAGAACACGACACCGATGACGATCGACGGCACCTTGGCGACCCATTCCGCCTTCCACGCGTAATACCACGCGAACAACGGCAATCCGATGAATGTCGCGGTGAACACGTTGACCAGGGTCGAGAACCCTGCCCAGTAGAGGATCATCGCGGCCGCCAGGAAACCGACGCCCGACCAGAAGTTGTGCTGCTTCAGCCGGAATGGCCTCGGCAGGGCAGCGGCCGTCTTCCGCATGACCGGTAGGCCTACGCCGCCCATCATGTAGGTGAGCACGGCCGCCGCACTGATGAATCCGACGAGCTGATACCAGCTCGGGGCCGGCACGAAGAAGATGCACCCGACGACGCCGGACACGATCAGCGCAAGCCACGGGATGCCGAACTTGTTGTTGGCCTGGAAGATCGGCGGGATGTTGCGATGCACGGCCAGCCCATACCCGGTGCGGGTCGCGGTGCCCAGATAGACCCAGCCGGAACCGAGTGGCGACACCGCCGCATCGATCAACAGCAACGTGCCGAGAGCGCCCAACAGGGCCATGTTGGCGGAATCGAGCGCGTGGAAGAACGGCCCGTCGGCCCACTTGCCGGTGTCCAGCAGATTCCAGTCTCCGGCATGCAGACCCATGCTCTTCCAGTTGAGCGCGCCGACGAAGGCCACCTGCAGCAAGGTATAGATGACCATGGGGATCGCAATGGAACCGATCGTCGCGAGCGGAATGTTGCGCTGCGGCTTCTTGACCTCACCACCGTAGTCGAGAGCCTGTCGGAACCCGAGCAACGAGAAGATGATTCCGCTGGTTGCGATGGCGTGGAAGATCGGGGCGATGCCGCGGGGAACGAAGCCGCCGTAGCTGTGGAAGTTGTCGGTGTCCAGCACGAGGAACAGTCCGAGGAAGGTCGCCGTCGGCAGCGCCATCTTCCAGATCGTCACCCATCGGTTGGATTCGGAGAGGAACTTGGCGCCATAGAAGTTGAGCACGAAGAACAGGATCATCAACAGGATGCCGAAGATGATGCCGTTCGGCCAGGACAGGATGTCGACGCCGTTCTTCTTCTCGAGGAAGTTCATGCTGGGCCACTTGCCACCCAGATAGGTGATGACGGCGATCGCCTCGATCGGCGGGATCGTCACGGCCGACAGCCAATACGCCCAGCCGATGATCCAGCCGGCATACGACCCGTGTGTCAGATAGGTGTACCGGACGATGGCGCCGGACCGCGGGAGCATCGAGCCGATCTCGCAATACGCCAAGGCAATCAGGAAGACGAGGATGGATGCGATGATCCACGCCAGGATGGCCGCGGGACCGGCGACGCCGGCGGCGTCGAGCACTCCGAACAGCCAGCCCGATCCGATCTGTGCGCTCACCCCCAAGAACAGCAATTGTGTCAGCGACATCGTGCGTTTGAGGCCACGATCCGCGTGCTCGAACTTGCCTAGGCCTGCACCCTCGGTTTCCGCCATTCCCCGAACGTACAACCGTCGCTAACACGGCGGGGAGATTTTTGCATCGAACACCCGGAAAAATTCCTGCACCCATTTGAATCAGTCAATTCTGCGCGCCCGCCGACGAATCCCGAATACCGGGCTCAGCCGCCGCCACGCTGTGGCCGGGCAGAACTTAAGCCCTCGCTTATTCCCGTCTTGACGGGCCACGCAAATCGATCGATCGTAGCGATACAGAGCGAGATGAGGCCGATCGCCATGCAAGTCCCAGCGCCCGTCGAATACGAACGTGCGACCGATGTCGCCCACGCCATTGCCCTCCTCGAGCGACTCGGCGAGGACGCACGGATCGTCGCGGGAGGTCACAGTCTCATCCCGATGATGAAACTGCGCCTCACCGACGCCGAATACCTGATCGACATCAACGATCTGCACGATCAGATCGGCTCGATCAGGTTCACGGACGACGAGGTGCGCATCGGCGCCATGACTCGACATCGCGAACTGCTGGAATCCCGCGAACTCGCCCGAGTGCTGCCGATCTTCGCCGACGCGGAGAAGGTGATCGCCGACCCGATCGTGCGCAATCGCGGCACGATCGGCGGCTCGCTGTGCCAGGCGGACCCTTCCGAGGACCTCTCGGCCGTCTGCACCGCGGTGAACGCTCAATGTGTCATCCAGGGCCAGGACGGCGAGCGCGTCGTGTCGATGGACGACTTCTATCGCGGACCGTATGAGACGGCAGTCGGCCACGCGGAGATGCTGACCGAGGTCCGCATCCCGCTGATGACAGGAGGTTCCAGCGCCTACTTCAAGGTGGAGCGACGTGCCGGCGACTGGGCGGTCGTGTCGGCGGGCGCCGCCGTGTGGATGGACGGAGACGTCATATCCGACGCACGTGTCGGTCTGGCGGCTGTCGGCCCCAACACCACCGGCATCCCGGCCATCTCCGAGCTCATGCGCGGGCAGGAGCCAAGCGAGGACCTGTATGAGCGCGCGGGCGACATCGCGGCGCAGAGCTGCTCGCCGTCGGAGGACGGCCGCGGCAGCGTCGACTACAAGCGGCACCTCGCCGGAGAGCTCACCCGCCGCAGCCTTCGGCGCGCGGTCGAACGCATCCACGAATCCCGAGCGCAGCGAGAGGACGGCTGACATGGAGCTCTCGACAACCGTCAACGGTGAGCAGGTCACTCGCGAGATCGAGCCGCGAATGCTGCTCGTGCACTTCCTGCGCGACGAGCTGGGACTCACCGGCACCCACTGGGGATGCGACACGAGCAACTGCGGCACGTGCGTGGTGTGGATGGACGGCGAACCCGTGAAGTCCTGCACGGTGCTGGCGGCGATGGCAGGTGGCCACGAGATCCGCACCGTCGAGTCCCTCGAGAAGGACGGGGTGCTCGACCCGGTGCAGCAGGGTTTCATGGAGTGTCATGGGTTGCAGTGCGGGTTCTGCACTCCCGGGATGATGATGACCGCACGCGCACTGCTCGACCGTGACCCCGACCCGAGCGAGGAGACGATCCGCGAGGCGATCTCCGGCCAGATCTGCCGGTGCACCGGCTACACCACCATCGTGCGCTCGGTGCAGTGGGCCGCTGATCATCCCAACGGCAAGAGTGCCGATACGGACTCCACCGAAGAGCCCGCCGCCGAACCAGTAGGGGACGCATCATGACCATTGCACCCGAAACACCGCATCACGCGCGGGATTACACCGACAACGACGGTCATCCGGTCGGGTTCGGACGGATGCTGCGCAAGGAGGACCCCCGATTCGTGCGCGGCCTCGGCCACTACGTCGACGACGTGACGCTGCCGGGGATGCTGCACCTGGCCATTCTGCGCTCACCGGTGGCCCATGCCCGGATCGTCAGCATCGACACCACCGCCGCCCAGGCTCACCCGAAGGTGAAGGCGGTCGTCACCGGTGCCGACCTCGCTGAGCAGGGACTCGCCTGGATGCCGACGTTGTCCAACGACGTGCAAGCGGTGCTGGCCACCGACAAGGTGCGATTCCAGGGTCAGGAGGTCGCGTTCGTCGTGGCGGAGGACCGCTATTCCGCCCGGGACGCCCTCGAACTGATCGACGTGGAGTATGACGTGCTCGAACCGGTCGCGGATGTGCGCAAGGCGCTCGCCCCGGACGCCCCGGTCATCCGCGACGACCTCGAGGGCAAGACGGACAACCACTGCTTCGACTGGGAGACCGGCGACGAGGCCGCCACGCAGAAGGTCTTCGACTCCGCGGAGGTGACCGTGACGCAGGACATGGTCTATCCGCGGGTCCATCCCGCCCCCATGGAGACTTGCGGAAGTGTCGCCGACTTCGACCGGGTGGCAGGCAAACTCACACTCTGGTGCACCTCGCAGGCTCCGCACGCGCACCGCACGCTGTATGCCCTCGTGGCGGGCATACCGGAGCACAAGATCCGCGTCATCTCCCCCGACATCGGCGGCGGGTTCGGCAACAAGGTGCCGATCTATCCGGGAT
>CAYPQR010000300.1:0-4337 GCA_964412865.1 uncultured Intrasporangiaceae bacterium | reverse complement strand
TCGATGCCGAAGCTGATCACCTTGTCGGGCGTGATGTGGAAGTGGGCGTCGTCGAACCCCGGCCCGAGATCCGAACCGCCGGTGGTCCGGCGTTCCGCTTGCCCCCGGATCTCGATCATGCGCGGCTGCCAAGGCGGCAACACGTCGTCGACGACGAGGCTGACCCAGGGGTTGACCGAGACGTCTCGCCACTTCTTGCGGCCGGCGAACCCGTGGCCGCCGATGTCGAGCGTGCCGTCGTCATTGAGGCGGAACGTCGTGGGCACGACGTGAGGGTGGCCGTTCGCTCCGACCGTGGCGAGCCGGCACAGCCGTTGGCCCCTCAGGTAGTGGGTTTCGGCGTCGGTGAACGTCATGGTCCGGTCTCCCTTCGTGCGGTCGCCGGCACGCCCGGAGGGGCGCCGGCACGTTCGACGTGAATGAGTATCCCGGTCGCGGCGGTCGCCACGGCGGTCAGTAGGAGCACCCATACGAACGCCGTGCCGAAGGCGTGCGCGGTGCGTGCGGGGGAGTCGGCGCGGCGCAGCCCGCCGACGAGGATCATCGTGAGCAGGGCGGTGCCGATGGCGCCACCGACGCGCTGGACGACGTTCAGCTGCGGTGTCGCGTCGGGGATCTTGTGCGAGGGCAGCGCACGGTATGCGGCGGTCATCGCGGGGACGAGGGCCAGGCCGACACCGACTCCGCGGACGACCATGGCGAATTCGAGCAGCAGGTAGGACGTGCGCGCCCCCAGGAAGACGAACGGCACCGTGGAGACCAGGCCGATCATTCCACCGACCAGCGCGGTCACCCCGGCACCGTGGCGGTCGGTCATCGGCGCCGTGGCACGATTGGCGATCAGCGCACCGACGCCGGAGGGGATGAGCAGCAGGCCCGTGGCGATCACCCCCTGGCCGCGGACGTCCTGGAAGTAGAGCGGCATCAGGATCATGCCGCCGAACATGGCCGCGCCCAGTGCGAACGAGGTGATCGAGGCCGCCGTGAACGCCCGGTTGGCGTAGAGGCGCACGTCCAGCAGTGGCCGCGGGATGCGGGCGGCGTGGGTCGCGAAAGCGGCCAGCAGAGCAGCACCGGCGGCCATTGCCATCACCGCCGTGGCGCGTTCGTCGCCTCGACGACCGATCTCGCTCAGGCCGTAGGTGAGGGCGACCATTCCGCCGGAGGACAGCGCGAGGCCGATGACGTCGAGCCGGCCCGCGCGGCCCGGTGACGTCCTGGGCAGCAGGCGGACGGCCATGACCAGACCGGCCAGCCCGATCGGGACGTTGAGCGCGAAGATCGCGCGCCACCCGCCGGCCGCGATGAGCAACGCTCCGATCGTCGGACCGAGCATCGGGGCGGCCACGATCGGGATGCCGATGAGAGCCATTGCGCGTGCCATCTGCGCCTTGCCGGCCTGCGCGGTCCAGATCATGGTGCCGACCGGCAGGATCGCACCGCCACCGATGCCTTGGAGCACCCGGGCGGCGATGAGCATGCCGATCCCGGTGGATGCGGCACACAGGGCCGACCCGACGGTGAAGACGGCCAGCGCCACGACATACAGCCGGGCAGGTCCCATGCGTCGGGCTGCCCAGCCCGTCACCGGGATGACCGCCGCGAACGCCAGCAGATATCCGGTCACCACCCACTGCACCCGCACCAGCGGGGTGCCCAGATCCCTCACCAGTGTCTGCAGCGCGACATTGACGATCGTCGAGTCCAGGAAGGGCAGGGTCGCGCCGATCATCACCACCGCGAGCGCCCGGCGCAGTGGCGCAGAGAACGGCTGGATCGTCGGTCGACCGGCGGCTGGGTCCGTCACCTGTCTCATGTTAGACAGTTGTCTAAGGAAGTCAAACAACTGTCGAGTGATCGGTAGGATGAGGCGCATGGACGACTCCACGCCTCCGGCACGATCCACGCGGCGCCGCGCCCCGAGTCCCGAGGAGCGCCGGGTCGACGCGGCGCGGACCCGGCAGGCCCTCCTCGACGCGGCCCTGGAGGAGTTCGCCGCCAAGGGCTTTGCGGGGGCCCGAGTCCGTGACATCGCCTGCCGGGCCGGGGTGAGCAAGGACCTCATCGCCTACCACTTCGGCGGCAAGGAGGGCATCTATCGCGAGGTGCAGCGTGAATGGCTGCAACGCGAGGCCGACTTCGCCGAACCCGGCCTGCCTCTCACCGATCTGATGGACCGCTACCTGCACGACGCCCTGGCCGACCCGCGCCGGCTGCGTCTGCTCCTGTGGCGTGGCCTCGGCGCCGTCGGTGATCCGCCGCCCGATGCGAGCGAAGGGCCCGCGGACCTGACCACGACACGGGCCCGCCAGGCCGGCGGAGAGCTACCCGACGACATCGAGCCGGCGGCGCTGCGTCTCATACTCGTGGCCATCGTCTCGGCGCCGGTCACCTTCCCGGACATGACCCGCGAGCTGTTCGGGACCGAGCCGTCCGACCCGGAGTTCGAGGCCAGGTATGCACGGGCCCTGCATCGTCTGATCAAGCGACTCGGCGGACGGGGCGGTTCGGCCGGCCGGTCCTGATCGAGATACGGCCCGTATGGCGCCGGAGCCCAAGGCATGGGAGCCCGCCTTGGGCAGCCGCACGTCCTCGTCAGCCGGAGCGGCTCACAGGCGGTCGTCGCGATGCATGGCTCGCGCGACGGCGGCGAGGGTCGCGGCGCCGACGACGAACAGGCCATACGCCAGGTTGGTGGTCGTGAGACCGAGCGTCGGGACCAGTGCGCCCGCGACGACCGTCGGGACACCGAAGGCCAGGTAGGCGGCGGTGTAGAGCGCCGCGAAGAGCTCGGCCCGCTGGTGCGTCGCGACCTTGGGAGTGAGCGATGCGATCACTCCCATGAGCCCCGTGCCGAATCCCAGCCCGGTGATGGCGATCGCGAGCAGATAGCCGACGGTGGAGCCGGCGGTCAGTGCGACCAGTGAGAGGGCGGTGCCGACGGCCAGTGTCACAGAGGCGAAGATCGTGGTCGCGCGAGCCGTGCGGCGCTGCATCGCCATCACGGCCACGCCGCCGAAGATCGGCAGGACGGCGAGGATCACCGCTTGGATCACGTGACCCCGCAGGCCCAGCTGGGTCGCGACGATGTCGGGGCCGAGCGAGAAGAACAGCCCGCCGGTCGCCCAGCCCGCCACGAGGATCGGCACGCTGATCACGAAGATGCGCCGGGCGGGCGCGGGCACGGCGGCGCGGGGTCGCAGCGCGGCGCGCCAGCCCTCGATTCGTGCGGAGGTCTCGGGGACGGCCCAGACGAGCAGCGCGACGGCCAGGTAGGCGGCCGTGAGCGTGCCGAAGGTGATCGCCATGGCGTGTGATGACGCGTCGAGCACCGTGCCCGAGAAGAGCGCGCCGAGGGCGAGCCCCGCCATCGGTGACAGGGTGTTGAGCAGGGCGGCACGGCCGGGACGCGTCGGTGGCGCGAAGTCCGTCACACCCGCCGAGAGCGCCGAGACCAGCGCGCCGCCCGCGAGGCCCTGCACGGCCCGCGCTGCGAACAGCATGGTGGTGGAGTCGGCGTGCCAGAACAGCAGCATGCTGCCGGCCAGCACGACGAACCCGGCCGTGACGACGGGCCGCCGGCCGATGTGATCGGAGAGGGAGCCGACCGTGAGCAGCGAGACGAGCAGAGCGATGGCATACACCGCGAAGACGAGCGTGATGCCGATCGGCGCGATGCCGAGGCGTTGCTGCAGCTGTGGGTAGAACGGGGAGGGGGCGCTTGCGGCCATGAGCAGCAACACCACGGCGCTGGGGAAGATCGCGAAGCCGAGCCGGCGCCGGGTGACGGTGTCGGCGGTGGAGTCGCGGTGCGGGCGAGTGGTCGTCGCAGTGGGAGTGGTCGCCATGAGGTCCTCCGGCGTTCGTCTTCGATAGTTCGAAAAAAATGGAACTATTGGAGACTAGCCCCGTCGGCGCGATAGTTCAACTATAATCGAACCATGCCGGCTGGAACAGTGCTCGACCATCCCGATCGCGAGGAGCTGACGCTCACCGACGTGTTGTTCGCGCTCAGCGACCCCGAGCGGCTGGAGATGGTGCGTCAACTGCGTGACGGGCCGATGAATGCCGCCAGCTGTGTGCCGATCGACGGCAGCATGCCGAAGTCGACCAAATCGCACCTGCTGAAGGTGCTGCGCGAATGCGGCGTGATCCGCAACGAGCCCAATGGCCGCAACCGCACGCTCACCCTGCGCCGCGACGACCTGGAGGCGCGCTTCCCCGGCGTGCTCGACGCGGTCCTCGCCGCCTGCCCGAACGACCCGAGCTAGTCACTGCCCGCACGACTCTCCGTGCTGGTCGAGGCCACGACCCCCTTGGGCTGGTCGAGTAGCGCG
>CAYPQR010000299.1:0-4365 GCA_964412865.1 uncultured Intrasporangiaceae bacterium | reverse complement strand
GCCGGCAACATCCGCGCCAGGTCCTCGATCACCTCGCGTGGCAGCGCGGTCGTCATGACGGTGTGATGCGCCCCGCCGGCCAGCAGCCATGCGCCGGCGGACGTCGGCAGGTCCGGACGCGGCCGCCACACCGCGTGTCCTACCGGTAGTCGGGGCAGTTCGTGCGGAGCAGCCACGACATCGACCTCGTTCGCGACAAGGCGGAAGTGATCGCCCAGGTCACTCAGCGCGACAACCATCGCCGGGCCCGGATCGGCCTCGAACACGAGACGCACCGGGTCCTCCCGGTCGCCGATCGACAGCGGATGCACCTCCAGCCGGGGACGCGACGTGGTGAGCGACGGACACACCTCCAGCATGTGCGCCCCGAGGATCAACCCGGGCTCCTGCGCGAGGTCGTAGGTGTAGTCCTCCATCAGGGAGGCACCCCCGGGCAGCCCATACCCCATCACCTTCGCCGCCCGCACCAGGAGTGCCGTCTTCCAGTCACCTTCGGCGCCGAACCCGTAGCCGTCCGCCATCAGCCGCTGCACGGCGAGCCCGGGAAGCTGCCGCAGTGTGCCGAGGTCTTCGAAATTCGTCGTGAATGCGGCGAACCCACCCTCGTCGAGGAATGATCGCAGTCCGGCTTCCAGTCGGACGCCGTACCTCAGCGAATCGTGCCGGTCCCCGCCCGGACGCAGTTCGGCCGGGACGTCATAGAGCTCCAGGCACGTCGAGACCAGGGCGTCGATCTCGCAGTCGGGCACCGCGTCGACCTGGTGTGCGAGATCGGCAACACCCCACGTGTTCACCGATGAGCCGAGCAGCATCTCGGCGGCCGTCTTGTCGCCCTCGGTGACTGCGACATTGCGCATGTTGTCCCCGAACCGCGCCAGCCGCAGCGCACGAAGCTCCGCCAGGCCCGCTGCGGCGCGGGCCCAGCGGCCGACCTGGCGCTGCACGCGGGCATCCGATGCGTGACCGACGACCACCTTGCGCGGCACGGCCATCCGGCTGAGGATGTATCCGAACTCGCGGTCGCCGTGCGCGGCCTGGTTGAGGTTCATGAAGTCCATGTCGATGGACTCCCACGGCAGCGCGGCACCGGCCTGAGTATGCAGCTGCAACAGCGGCTTCGACAGCACGCTCAGCCCGCGGATCCACATCTTCGCCGGACTGAACGTGTGCATCCAGGCGATGACGCCGATGCAACGGTCATCCGCCGCGGCGTCCAGCATGACCCTGCGTATCGCATCGGATTCCTTGAGCACGGGTTTCCAGACGACTCGCACCGGCATCTCGTCGCTGGCGCCGAGCGTGCTCGCCACGGTCTGTGACTGGCCCGCCACCTGCTCCAGGACGTCCTGGCCATACAGGTCTTGACTTCCGGTGAGAAACCACAGTTCTCGCTGCTCGAAGGGATCCTGCATCATCAGTCTCGACTCCTCTGACTCGAATCCTGCGTCTGCCCGTAGACGGTCTGATATCGCTCATACAAGGCATCGATCGCCTCGGCAGCGATGGCCTCCGGCTGTCCCAGCTGGCGGGCGAGATGGACGGTCCGGGCGACCTCCTCGAGCATCACCGCCGCCTTCACCGCGGAGCGACCGTCGGCCCCCACCGTGAAGGGGCCGTGATTGCGCATGAGCACCGCGGGTGATCGCGACCCGCGCAGTGTCTCGACGATCCCCCGGCCGATGGAGTCATCACCGATGATCGCGAACGGCCCCACCGGCACCGGACCACCGAACTCGTCGGCCATCATGGTCAGCACGCACGGGATCTCCTCGCCCCGCGCCGCCCAGGCCGTTGCATACGTTGAGTGGGTGTGCACGATGCCGCCGACGGACGGCATGTGCCGATACACGTAGGCATGTGCCGCTGTGTCGGACGACGGCGCGTGCCGCCCGTCGACCAGGTTGCCCTCCAAGTCGCACACGACCATCGACTCGGCCGTGAGTTCGTCGTAGGTGACACCGGACGGCTTGATCACCAGAAGGTCGTCGGGCCCCGGCCCGGCGACCGCGTCGACGACGACGCGCTGCGACACATTGCCGGCGGTCCATACGACGAGGCCCCATCTGGGCAGCTGCGCGTGCAATCCGACCAGGTCCGATCGCGCGTCCCGAAGCGCCTCCGCCACGGAATCGGGCACGCCCTGGGTGGTCCTGTGCTTCGCCGGGGTCATCAAATCCTCCTTCGATCACTCGAGCAGTCGGTCGTATGCGGCGAGCGGCCGCCGCGCGCGTCATGGCACGGCGCCGACGGCGGCCCGTTCAACGGCGAGACCCGACACGTAGCGCTCGAGAAATGAGCGGTAGCCGAGCACCTGATCGGGGTCCGGCCGCACGACGTCGAGCTGCTCGTGGGCGAACACCTCTCGGTCCAGGAACTTTTCGAGGTCGGACTCGGATGAGTCCATGAACGAGGCCAGCACGGCAGCGCCCCACGCGCCGCTCTCTCCGGCCGAATCACCGACCGCCACCGGCGTATCGAGGGCCGCTGCGAGCAGGGCCTGGGCGGGGCCCGGAGTCCGGAACAACCCGCCGTGAGCGAGCATCCGGTCGATGCGTATCCCTTCCTCGGCAAGGACACGCATTCCGATCGTCAAGGTGCCGAAGATGCCGAAGACGAGTGACCGTGACAGGTTGGCCAGGCTGAGCCGGCTGTCGGGTGTGCGCACGATCAGCGGCCTCCCCTGCTCCAGATCACCCAAGACGGGTTCACCGGACAGCTGGTTGTAGCTGAGGACCCCGCCGCCGTCGGCCTCGCCGGCAGCCGCTGCCCGGAGAAGGACGGCGAAGACCGCGTCCTGGTCGGCGTCACTCCCGAGCGATGTGGCGAGCTCATGGAATACCGATGCCCACGCATTGAATTCGCTCGCTCCGTTGTTGCAGTGCACCATGGCGACCGGCGCGCCCGCCGGCGTGGCGACGATGTCGATCTCCGGATGCGGCCGCGCGGTCGGTCCCTCGAGCACGACCATCGCGAAAATACTCGTCCCCACGCTGACGTTGCCGGTGCGGGGCGCGATCGAATGGGTCGCCACCATGCCGGTGGACGCATCACCCTCCGGCGGGCACATCGGTATGCCGGCGGGCAGCGCGCCGCTCTCGTCGAGCAACCCGGCGCCCTCGGCGGTGAGGACGCCTGCCTCCTCGCCCGCCGCCAGCACGCTGGGCAGCAAGCCGGCAAGATGCCGGTCGAAGCCGTCGGCGGCCAGGAGCTCGTCGGCCGCCTCGAGCATCGCCGAATCGTAGGAGCCGGTGGTCGCATCGACGGGAAACATTCCCGACGCATCTCCCATACCGAGCACCTTGCGACCGGTCAGTCGCCAGTGGACGTAGCCCGCAAGGGTGGTCAGGAAGCGGACATGTGGCACGTGCTGCTCCCCGTCGAGGACCGCCTGATACAGATGGGCGACCGACCAGCGGTGCGGGATGTTGCAGCCGAGAGCCTTCCCGAGTCGTGCCGCCGCGGCGGCGGTCGAGGTGTTGCGCCAGGTGCGGAACGGAGTGAGCAGCGAGCCGGTTTCGTCGAACGCCAAGTAGCCGTGCATCATCGCGGACACCCCGACGGCCGCGACCGATCCGAGCACGTCATCGCGATCGTCGCCGAGTCGCGCGGCGAGATCGGCCACCGCGCACCGCAGCCCGCCCCATACGTCGTCGAGCGAATAGGTCCAGACGCCGTCGACCAGCCGGTTCTCCCACACGTGCCGGCCGACGGCGATCGGCCGGTGATCGGCATCGATCAGGCACGCCTTGATCCGGGTCGATCCGAGCTCTATCCCGAGCCGCGGCCGGCCCGCGGCGGAACCCTCACTCACGTCCGAACCTCCTGTCGATGTGTATGGGTCGCCGCGTGGCGGCCGCGAAATGGGCGTGGGGCATCGCGGTGACTCGCCCCTGGCGGTCGATGCAGCGCCGGCTCAGGCCGACTCCTCGATCTGCTGCCGGTAGGACGAGACCATGAATTCGGTCAGCTCCGCCAGAGACGTGTCGGCCGTGCGCTTGTCGAGGGTGATCCTCCCCTGCTCGAGGATGTTGATCCGGTCACAGAGTTCGAAGATGTGCGTGTAGTTGTGGTCGATCACCAGCATCGACACGCCGCGGTTCTTCGCGATGCTGTGCACCAGATCGATGATCAGCTTGGCCTCCTTGGCACCCATGGCCGCGAGGGGCTCATCCAGCAGCAGGATCTTGACATCCTCCCGCCGGGTGGCTCGCGCGACGGCGATCGCCTGGCGCTGACCTCCCGAGAGCTTCTCCACCGGCACATCCACGGACGGAACGTTGACCTGGATGTCGCGCAGGTAGCGACGGGCGTCCGCCCGCATGGTCCGGTTGCTCAGGAACTTCAGCCAGCCACCCCGGGTGATCT
>CAYPQR010000298.1:0-4375 GCA_964412865.1 uncultured Intrasporangiaceae bacterium | reverse complement strand
GGGCTCGCCCGGCTCAACCAGCAGCCGGTTCCGTCTAAGGCAGCTTCGCCGCCTAGAGCGTGTCTCCTTAATGGGTGTTGATGTAGATGATGGTGGCTGCCAGTAGGACGCCGCCGAGGAAGGTGCGGGCGTGTTTGTCATAGCGGGTGGCGATGCCGCGCCATTGCTTCAGGCGTAGGTAACTACGCTCGACGACGTTGCGCAGGATGTAGGTGGCTGGGTCGAATGCCGGGGGCCTGCCGCCATTGCGGCCTTGGGCTTTGCGCCAGGCGATCTGATCAGAACGCTCCGGGATGGTGTGGGCGATCCGCCGCTCGCGCAGGCGAGCTCGGGTCGAGTTGTAGGAGTACCCCTTGTCCGCCAATAGCCGGAATCGCCACGACCTTCCCTCTGCTCGGCGATCGTCCAGGAGCGGGAGCAGTTGCGGGTTGTCGCCAGCCTGGCCGCCGGTCAGGCGTACCTGCACGGTCGCGGTGGTCTGGTCGGCGAAGGAGTGGATCTTGGTCGATAGGCCCCCGCGGGAACGGCCCAACGCGTGGTCAGCCGGCTCGGATGGCGGATTCTTGTAATTCAATGGGCCCCCCTGTGTCCGTGGTGGGCTGCGAAGAGACCTCCTGGGTGGCCGAGCCCGTGCGGGCGCCCGCCGCGTGTTGGTGGGCTCGTACGATCGTGGAATCGACGGCCAGCAGCTCCTCGACGCTGTCGTCGGTGCTCTGGTCGACCAGTCCCGCGTCTTGCGCGGCTTGGAGGATCTGTTGATACGTTCCATCGGTTGACCAGCGGAAATGTCGCTTCCAGACCGTTTGCCACGGCCCGAACTCCTCGGGCACGTCCCGCCACGGCGCCCCGGTTCGGTATCGCCAGCAGATGCCCTCCAGCACCCGGCGATGGTCGGCCCACGGCCGCCCACGCCGGCCTTCAGAGACCGGCAAAAGCGGCTCCACGATCTCCCAGAACTCGTCCGTAATCTGTCCTTGACGCACCATGCCTCACACCATCTCAACCACCGAGCCCCGCAATTGGGAGACACGCTCTAAGGCGCGGAAGTCGGCAAAGATGCGGAATCTGCCTCATGTGCGCGGCTACCTCAGACAGCGAACGTCGACAGCATCAACAGATCGCTGCCGAGGAGAAATCATGCGACCGCTGTCCAACAGCTACATCGAGGCCGAAGCCGCGTACCGCCAGGAGATGCTCGCGCAGAGCATGAGGGCCGCACAGGCGTCCGGCCGCGGGGCCACGTGGCGCGCGCTGCGCGACATGCTGCACCTCTCGCACCGCCATTCCGCCCCGCACAGCAGAATTACACGTGCAACTGCGGAGTGAATCGGGTGATGATGGGGGCGTGCCGGCCTTCCCATCACCCGCCTATCCGTTCGTCGGGCGCCCGCAGGCGCTCGACGCTCTGACCTCACGCGTCATCACGTCGCCCGGACCGTCGGTGACGCTGCTCGGCGGTGACGCCGGTGTCGGCAAGACCCGGCTCGTCACCGAGGTGATGATGCGCGCCGCCCACGAGAACAACAGGGTTCTCGCGGGCCACTGTCTCGACCTGGGCGAGAGCAGCGCCCCCTATCTGCCGATCTCCGAAATGCTCCGCCGCCTCGCGCAGGACGACCCGGAGATCGGCAGCGACCTGCAGGCGCGCTGGCCGCTGCTCACTCCTCTGCTGCGATCGGGCCAGGTCGCGGCGCCCTTCGAGGAGAGCCTGGCGGATCTGGATCCGGCGGCCTTCTTCGAAGCCGTGCACGCCTACCTCGAGTCCCTCGCCGAGGGCGACCGGGCGCTCGTCGTCATCGAGGACGCTCACTGGGCGGACCACTCGACGCGCGACCTGCTGACGTACCTGTTCACCATCGACTTCCGCAGCCCGGTCTCGATCGTGGTCACCTATCGCAGCGACGACCTCTTCCGCAAGCATCCTCTTCGCCGCAAGCTCGCCGAATGGGTGCGACTGCCCCATGTGCAGCGTATGGCGCTGGAGCCGCTCAGTGACTCCGAGGTGACGGCACTGCTGCACACCCGCACCCCCGAACTCGCCGAGGCCCACATCGACCGCATCGTGAGCCGGTCGGCCGGCAACCCATTCTTCGCCGAGGAACTTCTGGCAGTGTCCGATCTCGACGAGGGCGGCCTGCCCGACGAGCTCGCCGACCTGTTGCTGCTGCGCGTCGAGACGCTCGACGAGGACGCGCGGTCGGTGGTGCGCGCATCCTCCGCAGCCGGCCAGTTCATCTCTCACGACCTGCTCCGCCGCGTCGCCGGGCTGAGCGATGCCGCGCTCGACCAGGCGCTGCGCACCATCGTGGAGCACCACATCTTCCAGACCACGAGCTCGGGCGGCTACGCCTTCCGCCACGCTCTGCTCGCCGAGGCCGTCGCAGACGATCTGCTGCCCGGCGAGCGGATCCGGCTCCACCGGAAGTATGCCCAGGCCTGGCAGGACCGCGATGAGCCCGGCACCGCGGCAGCTCTCGCCTTCCACGCCCGCGCCGCCGGAATGGCCGACCTCGCGTTGACCGCCTCCATCGACGCCGGGGACGAGGCCTTGGCGGCGTCAGGGCCGGCCGATGCGGCGCAGCACTACGAGAACGCCCTGGAACTGCTGGCCGCGGCACCCGAAGCGTCGGCATCGGTCTGCTCCTCGTGTCTTGCGCTGCGCACCGGGGCCGCACTGATGACCGCCGGCGACCCGCACCGCGCCGCCGAAGTGCTCGCCGCCGCCCATGCCGACCCCTCCGCCGATGACGTCCATCGCGCGAAACTGGCCGCCCACCTGGTCGAGGCCGAACTCATCGCCGATCAGCCCGGCATCTCGCTGAGCCTCCTCGACGAGTCGATCGCGAAGCTCGAAAAGCAGCCTCCCGCCAAGACCCTCGCCCTGCTGTATGCCGTGCGTGCCCGCGCCCTGCTCTCCGAACGTGACCTCGACGGCAGCACCATCGCCGCGACCGAGGCCCTCCGCCTCGCACGAGAACTCGAACTCCCGCACCTGGTCACCAACGCGACGACGACGCTGGCACGGCTCGACGACTACGCGGGTGACGTCGACGCCTCACGCGCGAGACTGCAGGAAGTGGTCGAGCAGGCGCGTGAGTCATGCGATGTGGCTGCCGAGATCCGTGCGCTGCATCAGCTGGCGATCGTGCTGGCACGCGCCGACCAACCCGGCGAGGCAGCACGGATATTGGCCAATGCTGTCGAACGCGCCGTCGAGCAGGACTTCCCGACCGGACCGTTCGCCCTGGAGGCCCGCGCGCTGTCCGCCTACTACTCCATTCTCGTCGGCGAATGGGGCAGGACGGATCTGCTCCTGAAGTCCGCGTCGCCGCGGATCCCCGAAGTGGCGCAGGCCATGATGCGGGCGGCACGAGCGACGCTGCTGCATCATCGAGGCCACAGCGATGAGGCGCTGACCCTGGCCACCACACTGAAACCGCTGTGGACCCGCGACATGTTCATCGCCATCCACAGCGCCTCACTGTGCATCCTCGTGTATGGCGAGCGCGGCGACCTCGACGCGATGCTCGCCTCCTACGACGAGCTGGTCGCCGCCATGCAGGGTGCGTTCCGTCTCAAGGCATTCGACGCGCAGATCCGGCTCGCCGCGCAACTCACCGGCTTCCTGGCCGACGCGACGGTCGCGCGGCACATCCGTGCTGAGGACTACGCCGACCGCGTGCACGATCTGAACGACGACGCCGAGCGAGTCGTCGACATGCGCTGGTCATCGACCTCCCTGGGCCTCGAATCGCAGGCGTGGTTGTGCCTTTCACACGCCGAGCGCTCTCGGTTCCAGTGGCACGGAGCAGGGGCACCGCCGGCAGAGGCCATCGCCAAGACCGAGGAGGCCGTCACGATCTTCGACACTCTCGGTCACCGCTATGACGCCGCGCAGACCCGTGAACGGCTGGCCCAACTGCTCGCCGCCGCCGGCGACAACGCCCGTGCTCGTCAGGTGGCGTCGGAGGCGCTGCAGGAGGCACGATCGCTCGGTGCGGGCTCGCTGGTCGCAACGCTGAAACGGCGTGTCACCGGCGGCATCCGGAGCACGTCAAGCCGACTGACTCCGCGGGAGCGCGATGTCTTGCGCCTGCTCGCCGCCGGCCGCACCAACGGGGAGATTGCCGCCGAGTTGTACATCAGCACCAAGACCGCGAGTGTCCACGTGTCCAACATCCTCGCCAAGCTCGGCGCCTCCACGCGCACCGAGGCGGCGGCGATCGCCGCAAGGGATCCGGCGCTGACGGAGTGAGAGCGCCAACTGGCCCGTCGAGCGAGGCCCTGGGCTGGTCGAGTAGTGAGCCCCCGGGCTGGTCGAGTAGCTCCGATGCGACGAAGGAGCAAGGAGCGTATCGAGCAGCGCGGGCCGCTT
>CAYPQR010000297.1:0-4401 GCA_964412865.1 uncultured Intrasporangiaceae bacterium | reverse complement strand
TCCGCCCGCATGGTCCGGTTGCTCAGGAACTTCAGCCAGCCACCCCGGGTGATCTCCCGGTTCAGGAACAAGTTGTGGTAGACCGACAACTCGTCGACCACCGCGAGGTCCTGGAACACGGTCTCGATGCCGTGCTCGCGTGCGTCCTGCACGGAGCGGAAACTCACCGGCTTGCCGGCCAGGTACAACCGGCCGCTGTCCGGCGCCTCGTAGCCGGTGATGATCTTCACCAGCGTCGACTTCCCGGCGCCGTTGGAGCCGACCACACCGAGCACCTCGCCGGGTTCCAGGTGCAGGTCGACGCCGCTGAGCACCTTGACCGGCCCGAAATTCTTGGTGATCCCCTCGACCCGCAGAATGCTCTCGCCCGTGGGCGCAGATGCCTGACTCATCTCGACCGCTCCTGACCACACGTCGTATCCGCACTCATCGTCCTCGGACACAGTTCACTCATGACGAGCCCTCCTTCGCGGGCGGCCCGCCGGATCTGCTCCCGCGCATGAGCAATCGCGCGAACGACCCGTAGGAGCCTCGAGACCGGCCCGATCTGGCGCGTTCGAGCTGAATGTTGAGAATCATCGCGCCGAGGATCGCGAGCCCCAGGATCAACTGGTAGGCAAAGGCGTTGACGCCGATGATGTTGAACCCGTCCTGGAGGACGCCCAGGACGATGGCACCGATACCGGCGCCGATCATCGTGCCTCGCCCGCCCGTCAGGGCCGTGCCTCCGATGACTGCTGCGGCGACGCCGTAGAACATCAGGGTCAGTCCGTCGGTGCCCGGGTTGAGGCTGCCGATGCGATAGCCGTCGAGGATACCGATGAGTCCGCCCAGGAGAGAGCAGAGCATGAAGCACATGATCTTCACGCGGCCGACCTTGACTCCCGACTCGGCCGAGGCGGTGAGGTTGCCGCCGACTGCCGTGATGTGCAGCCCGAAGACCGTGTGCCGGAAGACGATGTGCCCAGCGATGGCGATGCACAGAGCCCAGATGATCGAGGAGTATTCCCAGCCCCCGAGGACGCTGACAAGGGTTCCCTCACCCGTCGGGTTGGTCTGGATGCCGTTGGAGGACAACAGAATGATGCCCTTCAGCGCGAACACCGTGCCCAGCGTCGTGATGAACGATGGAACCTCGAGCCACACGGTGATCACGCCGTTGATACAGCCGATCAACGCGCTGATGATCAACGCGACGATGATGCTGAGGATGACCCCGAGACCGGCATCGTTCAGATAGATCACCAGGAAGGGCGACAGCACATAGACCTCGCCGACCGAGAGGTCGATCTCGCCCAGCGTGAGCACGAAGACCTCGGCGATGCCGAAGATCATGATCGGGGCCACGTAGGACGACAGCGTCGACAGGTTCGACATGGTGGCGAACGACGACGAATAGATGCTGAAGAAGACGGCCAGGGCCACCCCGATCAGCGCAATGACGAGTTCTTGGCCCTGCAGCAGGCGCGTCAGCCACGTCGACCGGCCCGCCGGCCTCGCCTTCGGTCTCTTCTGATCTGTGGCGGTGGGCGCGGATGAAACCGGACCTGGCACGATCAGACCTCGATCTTCGACGGCGCCTTGAGGACCTTCTTCTTGTCACTGGAGCCCTCGAACCGGTCCTTGCTGCTCAGGTAGGGGTCGACATTGTCCTTCGTGACGAACTTCAGGCCGGTGTTGGTGTTGACCGGCGACACCAGCCCGCCCGAGACCTGCCAGAGGAACATCTGCAGGATCGGGAGGAATCCCTGCAGGTAGGCCTGCTGGTCGATGGTGAAGTCGAGGTTGCCCTTTTGCACCTGCTGCAGGGTCGGCGTGCCGACGTCCCATCCGGAGCCCTTGACACCGGTCGACTGATACTTCGCCACGGTCTTGGCCACGGCGATGCCGCTGCCGGCATCGACGGCATACAGGAATTTGGCATCCTTGTGTCCCTGGAACCAGGATTCGACGGCGGAGACCTCCTGGCTCTCGGCGGCACCGGTGGCGACTTGCACGAACTTGATGCCGGCGGGCTCGAGCACACTCTTTGCGCCGTCGGCTCGCGGCTGGATGTTGCCGGTGCCCGGTGTCGCGATCATGCACGCGACGGTGTCGCCCTTCTTCACCTGCTTGAGGATTCGCTTGCCGGCCTCGACGCCGGCCTGTGTCAGATCCTGCCCGATGTATGACATGACCGGCGTCTTGCTCCCGGCCGGCGGATTCGCGTTGTAGGACAGCACCGGAATGCCGGCCGCGAGCGCCTTCTCCGTCGGCCCGGTGAAGGCCGTCTTGTCGATGACCGGCACCCCGATGCCGTCGGAATTCGACGTGATCGCGCTGTTCATCGCGTCGACCATCTCGGACACGATGGATTTCGACGAGCCGGTCCAGCTGTAGCTGCAGCCCAGGATCTCGCAGGCGTCCTCGGCTCCATAGCGAGTGGGTGTGAAGAACGAGTTGGTCGTCACGTGGTTGACCAGGGTGAACTTGTACTTCTTGTGGCCGGGGTATGGGCTGCCGCCTCCCGCGCTGCCGGTGCTGTCACCACCGCCGTTGCCGTTGCTGCACGCGTCGAGCAGCGTCGCGAGGGCCGGCATACCGATGCCGAGCACCCCGACGTTGCGGATCATCCGGCGCCGCGACATCTCCCGTCTGACCACCGGGTCCGCATGCACGCCGTCAACTGGTTCGCTCATGATCGTCCACTCCTTTGGGTCGACTCCTGGTCGCTGTCATGCGTTGCATCGATCGAATTGAAATTGCCTTGAGCACGCGATAATCGGCAGAGGAAGTCGTCACTCGACCCCATGGCGAGAATCGCGTTGAAAAGAACGTGAAAAGGGCGCACAAATACGTGCGAGCGAGCCGTTGCGTGGTGCCGCGTGCCCGCTCGAGGTCACGTCGCAAATGCGCCTAGCACGATGTCGTTGTCGACGAATATTCCTCCGCTCCAGTCTGATCCAGCAGATTCACAAGACCACCTCTGCGGCGGGCGACTCCGGCGTGGCGCCGGGAGGACCCGTCTCCAGGACATTCACAGGCCAAATACTCTCTGACCGCACAGCGTCCACTCTAGAGCCGGATGTGACCGGTCACACAAGGATGTTCACGTAATTTTAATACGCCGTGATCGAATCGTTATATGTCGTCTTCGGGCTCGGCACGAACCGCTATTGTGGACGTCGTGAACAACCCTCCTTCACATACCCCCGCGAGCATTCGCGACGTCGCGAAGCTGGCCCGGGTCTCTCATCAGACCGTGTCCCGCGTCATGAACGACCACCCGAATGTGCGGCCCGAGACGCGCCGGCGCGTGCTGGACGCCGTGGTCGCGCTCGACTTCCAGCCGAACCGTGCGGCGCGGGCGCTCGCGACCAGCCGCAGCTACTCGGTCGGAGTGCTCATGACGGCCAGTCCCGCCTACTACGGGCCCAGCAGCATCATGGGCGCCGTCGAGGATGCGGCCCGCGACTCCGGTTATTCGCTGCTGCTGGCCAGCCCGCGCGACATGGACACCTCACAGTTCAGCGCCGCCCTCAACCACCTGATCGGGCAGGGAGTCGAGGGCATCGTCGTCATCGCGCCGCAGACCAAGGCGGTCGAGGCGACGGCGAGCCTGCGCAAGCCGGTGCCGGTCGCCATGATCCAGTGCGACAGCGGCGATCCCGGGCTCTCCGTCGACAACGAGATCGGTGGTGAGATCGCCGCCCGCCACCTGTGGGACCTCGGCCATCGTCGCATGGGCCTCATCTTGGGACCAGAGGGATGGTCCGAATCCGGCGCTCGCAGAAGAGGGTTCGAGCGGGTCCTCCGCGAGAAGGCGTCGGCGCCGGCCGTGATCACGCAGGGCGACTGGTCGGCCGATTCGGGCTACCGCGCCTTCCCGGTCATCGTGGAGAGCGGCTGCACGAGCGTCTTCTGCGCCAACGACCAGGTGGCACTCGGTTTCATCCACGCGGCCCGGGACAACGGGCTGGACGTGCCCGGCGCCGTTTCGGTCGTCGGATTCGACGATGTGCCGGAAGCCGCCCACTATCTCCCGCCGCTCACGACCGTCCACCAGGACTTCGACGTCGTCGGGCGCAGGGCGGTCGACCGGGTGCTGTCCGCCCTCGGCCACGCGAAGGACGGCTCCTCGGGCTCACGGGATCCGCTTCGTCCCAGACTGATCGTGCGCGCGTCCACCGCCGCCCCCTCCCGGCATCCCGGGCACCGCATCGGCGACCGCACCTGACACGCACGACGCATGAAGAGCACTGCGCACGACAAGCACGGCGCATGACGAGAAGGAGAGCAACGTGACGCACCTACCCACTCGCGAGGACAAGTTCTCGTTCGGGCTCTGGACGGTCGGCTGGCTCGGCGTCGACCCGTTCGGCACGGCGACGCGCGAGGCCCTCGACCCCTGGGAATACGCCG
>CAYPQR010000296.1:0-4401 GCA_964412865.1 uncultured Intrasporangiaceae bacterium | reverse complement strand
GTCCTGGCCGGAGCGTGGGAGTGAGGCGCCCGTCTCGGGGGAGCCTCCGAGCGTCGGCAGCAGCACCAGCAACGCATACGCCGCGCATCCGATCATCGCCGCCGCGGCGGCGAGCCGGCCGCGACGCATCCGGTGACCGGAGTCGTCGACGAACACCGGATGCTTCCGCGAGGCGCGATGGCGTCCTGGTCTCGGTGAGGTCATACGGCCGCCGACCGTAACAGCCGGGCCGGGCCGATGGCCACCGGCGCCCGTGATCCGTCGGGCCGTCTTGCCGGGGTGACGCGGGCCATGGTCGGGGCCTGCGCGAGTGGGCGAGGTCACAGGCGGGCGACCACCTGTCGGGGCGGTGGTCGCCTGTTGCGACACTGGATGGTATGACCCAGGACTTGTCGACAGCCACCAGTGCGTCCGAAGCGCTCATGAGCCGGGCGAAGGCGGTCACCCCGGGAGGGGTCAATTCGCCGGTGCGGGCGTTCGGCGCGGTCGGCGGCACCCCGCCGTTCATGGCGTCGGCGCAGGGGGCGTGGCTGACCGACGTCGACGGCAACGAGTATGTCGACCTGATCGGCTCGTGGGGTCCGATGATCCTGGGGCACGCGCACCCCGACGTCGAGCGGGCCGTCGTGGAGGCCGCCCGCAAGGGCTTCTCCTTCGGCACGCCGAGCGAGAACGAGGTCGCGCTCGCCGAGGAGATCGTCGCCCGCGTCGACCCCGTCGAGCAGGTGCGCCTGGTCAGCAGCGGCACCGAGGCGACGATGAGCGCGCTGCGGCTCGCGCGCGGCGCGACGGGCCGCGACAAGGTCGTCAAGTTCGCCGGGTGCTATCACGGGCACGTCGACGCCCTGCTCGCCTCGGCCGGCAGCGGCGTCGCGACGTTCGGGCTGCCCGACTCCGCCGGAGTGCCGGCGTCCAGCGCCCACGAGACGATCGTGCTGCCATACAACGACCTGGACGCCGTGCGGGAGGCCTTCGCCGAACACGGCGAGGAGATCGCCTGCGTCATCACCGAGGCCTGCCCCGGCAACATGGGCGTCGTGCCGCCGCTGCCCGGCTTCACCGCCGGACTGCGCGAGATCACCCGCGAGCACGGCGCATTGCTGATCTCCGACGAGGTCATGACGGGGTTCCGCTGCTCCGCCGCCGGCTGGTATGGCCTGGAGGGCGAGCAGGGCGGCAGCGCACCCGACCTGTTCACCTTCGGCAAGGTCATGGGCGGCGGCTTCCCGGCCGCGGCCTTCGGCGGGCGGGCCGACCTGATGGCCCGGCTGGCGCCCGACGGTCCCGTTTATCAGGCGGGCACGCTGTCGGGCAACCCGGTCGCCACGGCCGCCGGGCTGGCCAACCTGCGAGGCTGCACCCCTGCCGTCTACGACCGGCTGGACACCGTCGCCCATGCGATCGCCGACGAGGCCCACGGCCAGCTCGAGCAGGCGGGCGTGCCGCACGTGGTGCAGTGGGCGGGCTCGATGTTCAGCATCTTCTTCCACGACGGAGCCGTGCGCGGCTACGACGACGCGAAGGCGCAGGACACCCAGGCATACCGCCGGTTCTTCCACGCCATGCTCGCCCAGGGAGTGCACCTGCCGCCCAGCGCATTCGAGGTCTGGTTCGTGAGTGCGGCGCACGACGATCGGGCGGTCGAGGCGGTGCTGGACGCGTTGCCGGCGGCCGTCAGGGCGGTCACAGATCCGCATGCGACACTTCCGGCATGACTGATCGCGACGATCGCACCGTCGTGCATCTGGTGCGCCACGGCGAGGTCGACAACCCCGGGGGTGTGCTGTATGGGCGCATGCCCGGCTTCCACCTCTCGGCGCTCGGCCGGCAGATGGCCGACCGTGCGGCACGCCACCTCGCCGATCTCGACATCATCCACCTGGTCTCCTCCCCGATGGAGCGGGCACAGGAGACCATGGAGCCCCTCGCCGAGGCGCTGAAGCTTCCGGTGCAGCTCGACGACCGGGCCACCGAGGCCGCCAACGACTTCGAGGGGCTGACCGTCGGCAGCAAGCCCACCCAACTGCTCAACCCGCGATTCTGGCGCAAGCTGGTCAACCCGCTGCAGCCCTCCTGGGGTGAGCCGTATGCGCAGATCGCGCAGCGGATGACCGCGGCCGTCACCGACGCCCGCGAGGCCGCCAGGGGCCACCACGCCGTGATCGTCAGCCACCAGTTGCCCGTCTGGGTCGCTCGGCTGCACTACGAGGGCAAGCGCCTGTGGCACGACCCGCGCCGGCGCAACTGCTCGCTCGCATCGGTCACCAGCGTGCGCTTCAACGGCGATGTCCTCGAGGCGATCGACTACGCGGAGCCTGCCCGCGATCTGTTGCCCAAGGCGTCGAAGGCCGTCGGAGCCTGACATGCGCCTCATCCGGTCACACCGCGAAACTCTGCGCCCGCAGGGCGGCGCTGCCCGTCGCCGCTCCACCCGTATGCGCCGCGTGATCGCCCCCGCCGTCGTGCTGCTGCTCGCCATCGGGATCGCCGGATGCGGCAACGACCCCAATTCCATTGCCGCACAGGCTCAGGCGGGCAACGACAAGGGATACCGGGCGGGCGACGGCAGCGTCGAGCAGCTCGCCGTGTCGCAGCGTAAGAAGCCGGTGAAGCTCGCGGGCAAGACGGTCGAGGGCAAACCGTGGTCGCTGAAGGCCGACGCCGAGGGCAAGATCGTCGTCCTCAACGTCTGGGGTGCCTGGTGCCCGCCCTGTCAGGCCGAGATGCCCGAACTGGAGAAGGCGTGGAAGACGTTCAACAAGAAGGATCTTCCGGTCGTGATGATCGGCCTGGACCAGCGGGACTCCCCGCAGAAGGCCGCGGCCACGCTCAAGAAGTGGGGCGTCAGCTATCCGTCGTTGCGTGACGACAACGGCAAGTCCCTGCTCGGGCTGCAGGGCAAGGTCGTCACCACCCCCACCACCCTCGTGCTCGACAAGCAGCACCGCATCGCCGGGCGGGTCTCCGGCCAGACCACCGCGTCCACCCTGACCGGCATGGTCCAGGACGTGTTGCAGGGAGGCGGTGACAGTGCAGGCTGACGCCGCCGCGATCGTCGCCGGCGGGAGCCTGCCGTTCGCGATCGCGATCTCCATCCTCGCCGGTGTGGTCTCGTTCGCCTCGCCGTGCGTGCTGCCGCTGGTGCCCGGATTCCTCGGGTATGTCACGGGTCTCACCGACGAGAAGCGCAGGACCCGGCTGGTCAGCGGCGCCTTCTTGTTCGTCGTCGGCTTCAGCGTCGTGCTGGTCGGCATCGCCGCCACCTACTCGTGGGCGCTCGACCTGACCCAGGCGCACCGCTCGGCCATGCTGCGCCTCGGCGGCGTCATCGTCATCCTGCTGGCCCTGGTCTATCTGGGGTTCATCGGGCAGCGCGGCATCCCGATGCGGTGGCGCCCCTCGGCAGGGCTGATCGGCGCACCGGTGCTGGGCGCGGTGTTCGGCATCGGCATGAGCCCGTGCATCGGCCCGGTCTATGGCACGATCCTGGTGATGGCATCCCCGCTGCAGGGCGGCGGAGCCGGGCGAGGCGTCGCGATGGCGGCGTTCTACAGCCTCGGTCTCGGCCTGCCGTTCCTGCTGATCGCCGCCGGCTGGACCAGGGCGGCAAAGGCATCCCGGTGGCTTCGTGACCACCACCGGCCGGTGCAGCTCATCGGCGGCGGGCTCATGCTCGTCGTGGGCATCTTGATGGTGACGGGTATCTGGGAGCAGTTCATTGCGTGGATTCAAAGCCTGGTCGTCGGCGCCGACGGATTCAAGCCGGTGATCTGATGGCATCGACAACGCGCCAGAGCGGCCCGAAGAGCGCCGCCCGTCAGGCGGCCAGGGAGCGCCGCAGGCAGCCGATCAAGCAGCCACGGCTGGGATTCGTGGGGATGCTGCGATGGTTCTGGCGGCAGCTGACCTCGATGCGCACGGCCCTGTTCCTGCTGCTGATTCTCGCCGTCGCGGCCATACCCGGCTCGATCTTCCCGCAGCGCAGCATCGACGCCAGCCGCGTCGTGCAATACCTCGACGAACACCCGACGATCGGCCCGTGGCTGGACAAGCTGGGGTTCTTCGGCGTGTTCTCCTCGCCCTGGTTCGCCGCCGTCTACCTGCTGCTCGTCATCTCCCTGGTGGGCTGCATCCTGCCGCGCAGCAAGAAGCACCTGGCCTCGCTCAAGACGCCCCTGCCCAGGGTGCCGCGTCGCCTCGAGCGCCTGCCGGCGCATGCCGAGCGCACCATCGACGCCGAACCGGAGCAGGTCATGAAGGCCGCCCGGTCCGCGCTCGGGACGAAGCGATATCGGATGCGTCACGACCCGGCCGACGGCGGCGCGGGCACGCTCGCGGCCGAGGGCGGGCGGCTGCGCGAGACCGGCAACCTGATGTTCCACATCGCGCTGCTGTTCGTCA
>CAYPQR010000295.1:0-4453 GCA_964412865.1 uncultured Intrasporangiaceae bacterium | reverse complement strand
GTTGGTGTTGCTTCCGGCCGCGCTGGTGCTTCTCGGGGACGCCGCGTGGTGGCCGATCCGTCGGCGGGTCGTCGAGCCGCTCCCGCCGGTCGAGCCCGAGGCCGCAGTGCTCGCGTCGCCGACACGGCCGTCCGGGGCCGGCGGCAGTGCGGCAAAATGAGGGTATGCCCGTTGATGCCGCACCGTCGCGTCGCTCCGTCGTGGGAGCGGCCCTCGTCGACGACATGATGAAGCCGCGGCAGTTGCTGGCGGCACGGCGCATCGCCCCGCAACAGCATGCCGGCGGCTGGGAGTTGCCGGGCGGAAAGGTGGAGCCGGGGGAGGGTGACCGTGCGGCCCTGCACCGCGAGCTGATGGAGGAGCTCGGGGTCGAGATCAGGGTCGGCGACCAGGTGCCCGGACCGCTCGAAGGAGCGTGGCCGCTCGGCGACGCATACGTCATGAGGGTGTGGATCTGCCGGGTCGCGGGCAGCCACGCCCCGAAACCGAGAGAGGACCACGACCAGCTGCGGTGGCTGGCCAAGGCCGAGCTCTTCGACGTGCCGTGGCTGCCCGACGACCGGCCGGTCGTGGAGGCGGTCAGCAAACGGATGGTCTGACCGGCTATCGCCTCGTCTTTTGACGACGGGTCGCGATCAGTGCGCCGGCGATGATGATGACCACCGTCACGAGCGCGACGTAGGGCCATGGGTTGGTGCCCTCGTCCTGAGGCGCACGGGCCTCCTGCCGGTCGGCGCCGGGCGTCGTCGGGCTTGCCGTGGCGACGCCCAGACCCGGCGCCTTGCTGGTGAACGAGAAGTTGCCGCTGATCGGGTGCCCGTCGGCCGAGGTGACGCGCCACTTCACGGCATACTTGCCGGCCGGTGAGCCCGGGCGGATCTGCTGGATCACCTTGTTGTTCACCAGCTTTGCCTTGCCGACCGCGACGTTGCCGGACGGCCCGTCGACCTCGATCACCGTGCCTGTCGCCTGCGCCGGCTCGTTGAACGTCAACACGATCCTGGCCGGCGTGTTTTCGACGGTCGAGCCGTCGGACGGCGACGTCGACTCGAGCACGTTGTGAGCCGACGCTGCGGGCATCGCACCCAGCGTGAATCCGGCGGTGAGCAGCACGGCCAGCAGCACGAGCAGTCGTGTCCTCATCGCGTCGTCCTCGGTGTGCGGCGACGCAGGCCGGCTGCCCCGGCGCCCAGCCCGATCACTCCGACGGCCAGGCCCGCGCCGCCGAGCCATCGCGCCGTCGTATCGGTCTCGTCTGCGGGCTTCGGATCCTGCGCGGCGGTCACGTCGAAGGCCGGGGCGGGATGCGGCGGCTCCTTGTCGCCCTTCTGTTTCTGATCCCAGCGCACCACATCTCCATTGGAGTACTTCTGTGTCGCCGGAATCAACACGTGGCTTCCGCTCTCGGGCAGCGGCCCGACGGAGAGCGAGAACAGCTGGAACTGCTCGGGCCGGATGCCGTGGCCTGCGCGGGCGGTCCAGGTGACGGTGCGCACGGCCTTCGTGATCTTCGCGCCGTCGACGGTGACCGGTTTCGGCAGCTTCGCCGTGTGGGTCGACACGCTCCAGCCGGGCACCGGCCGGGTGCTCACCGCCGTGAACGGGTGGTCCTGGGGGAGGGTGACGGTCAGCTTCGTGGTCGTGGCGTGCGCTTCCTCGTTGGGCACGCGGAACGTCAGCACGCTGAATTCGCCCGTGGTGGTGCTGCTCGGGTCGACCCGCACGTGTGCGGATGCTGTGGCGGCACCGCCGAGCATGATGGCGCCGGCGACGGCCCCGATGGCGGCCGTCTCGAGCGCGAGGTGTCTCTTGTTCATGGGTCCTTCGATCGTCGTGAAGGTGCGAACGCGGCGAGCCGGGTTCGCGGGGTGTGGGAGGTCAGGCGGCGATCGGTGCGGGCGGGCCACGCCGGCTGGGCACGGGGTCGTCGCCGGTCCGCAGGCCGAAGGTGGTGATGGCGCGAGGCACGGGCGGCACCCACGCGGACAGGTCGATGGTGCGCTGAGCGGGAAGGTGCGCTGCGAGGCAGGCGGCCAGCGACCACAGCAGAGTCTCGCCGTGGGTCAGCACCAGGGCGAGGGCGACGGTGGCGAGGGTGTGCGCGAGCAGCATGAGCGGGCCCATGTGCATCGGCATGCCGTGGGGCATCACGCCGAGTTCGATCAGGTATGGATGACCGCACGCCGCCTCGCCGAAGCGGTCCGTCGCCCCCGGCCCGCTCACGGCGACGAATGCTGTGTGCAGGGCGATCTGCAGGCCACCGAGCAGCATCAGCGTGACGGCGGGGCTGAGGCGGCGGCCGGTGAACGGACGGCAGGCCGTCGTGGCGGCCAATACGGACACGGCGAGCACGCCGGGGCCCGGGGCGACCCCACCGGCTCCGACGTGTGCGGTGAAGGCCAGCAGCACCGCCGTCACTCCGAACGCCGCGGAGCGCGCGAGCCTGCCGGCCCCTCGTGTCAGTTCCACTGTGAGGAGTCTAGGTGAGCGTCAGGCGGCGTCCGTGGGCACGGCATGGGCGCTGATGTCGTCGTGTGCACATTCCGCGGGAGCGGGCAGAGCGCGGCGTATGTGACGCGGTCTACCCGCTGGTGACCTGCGGCGTCGACAAGAGCGGGCAGAGCGCGGCCGACTGTTGTGGGCGGCCCGCAACCACAGGTCGCTCAAGGGATGGTCCTGCACTGTCAGGATGATGTTCATGACAAGTGACCCTGGCGGTGGTCCGCCTCGTTCCGACATAGCCGATATGGGCCAGCGGGACCTCATCGAGCGCATCGAGCAGGTCTTGGCGCACGACAGTCGAGTGCTTGGCGTCTGGTTGGTCGGCAGCTACGGCAAACGGACGAATGATCGGTTCAGTGACGTCGACGTCCTGGTCGTGGTGCAGGCAGCCGACGTCGAGGGCTTTTGTGATGACTGGCCCCGCCTCTGCGGTGCCATCGGCCCCACGGTGCTCCAAAGGCAAGTGGGCGATCAGCCGATCTTCAACCAGATCACCCCGGACTGGCTGCGCTACGACGTGTCGGTGGGCACGCCGAAGACGCTCGCTCGTCGTACTCGATCGACCATCGCGGCGCTGTATGACCCGACCGGACTGAGCGCCGGTGTCCGGGAGTCGGGACCATTGCAGCAGCCCGACCCCGATCGCGTCACCTCGATCGGCCAGGAGTTCCTGCGGGTGCTAGGACTGCTACCAGTCGTGATCGGGCGCGAAGAGTTCGTGGTGGGCCAATCCGGCGCAGGCCTGCTGCGATCCATGCTGATCGACATGATGCTCGAGGACGTCGCGGTCGAAGACCGTGGTGGTGCCTTGCACCTCAACCGACTGCTACCAGCTCATCGGCGGCAGATCCTGGCCGATCTTCCCCCACTGCAGGCTACGCGTGAATCGGTGATTGCGGGCCATGTCGCGTGCGCCGCGGCGTTCCTGCCGCTGGCACGTGATCTCCACACGCGCTGCAAAATCGACTGGCCACAGGGGCTGGAGGACGCGGCCCGCCGACATCTGAACGACGCACTGTCGGTTCAGCTACCTGTCTAGCCCGAGGAGCGGGAAGATCAGCGCATCGGCCTATGGCCGGCGAGCGTCCACGTGACGAACGGTTGATTTTGCGGACCGGGCCGGGTCAGGTTCGTTTCGGTCCATCCGCAGCGTCGGTAGAAGCTCTTCGCCCGCGTGTTTCCGGCCCAGACTTCGAGTGTGCCGGGCTGACCGGGATGTCGCGCGTCGTCGAATTGTGCATACAGCGTTCGGCCGATTCCAGACCCAAAGCGGTCCGGAAGGACGTACAAGCTGCTCAATTCCAGTTGATCCGGCTGGTCCTGTGAGCGAATGAAGGAAATGAATCCGAGGATCTCGTCTTCGTCCTCGGCTACGTGGGTCGTGCGCGCCGACTGTGCCAGGGTGGACGTGGGCAATCTCCTGGGCGTCTGCGGCTTCGGCCTTGCGGATGTCGAGTTTCGCTGTCGTTCGACCTGTCGGACGTCGCATTATGCCGAGTGTAGGTGGAGGCCGGTGGGCAGGACACCGCCAGAGACTGGCACCGAACACGAGGGCGTCGCCGCCGTTCGGGATACACGCGGTATTCGACCTCGATGAGCGGGTTGCCCTCGACATCGTGGATCGTCGGACCGTGCCGGGAGCTCCCCTCACGTGCCGCACGGTGGCGGTGGGCCAGATTGGTAGGTGTGGCCGGTGGGGGTGGTCCAGGTGGTTTGGTGCCAGGCGCCGGTGTCGCGGTCGGGGCCCACTTCTCCGGTGAGCGGGTCTGGGATGTCGTCGGGTCCGGCCCGTTCTGCGTTCACGCCCCAGTCGGGATGCTCTTTGAGGTAGTTGCAGCCTTCGCACAGTCCTTGCGCGTTGGCGGCGGTGGTGGCGCCGCCGTCGGCGTGGCGCCGGATGTGGTCCAGGTGCCGGATCGGTGCGTCGCAGCCGGGCATGCGGCAGGTCTGG
>CAYPQR010000294.1:0-4467 GCA_964412865.1 uncultured Intrasporangiaceae bacterium | reverse complement strand
AGGGTGACACACGATCCGAAGGCAGGGAATGACTCACGAGGACGAAATCGGCGCCCACCGGCGTCGCAACGCCCCCGGCGAGCGCAGTGCTGCACGAGCGAGCCAGCAGCGGATGCGCCTGCCCGGGACGCCCGCCCCCGACACCGCCGGCAATGGCGCAGTTCCTCGCACCCGCGCGGCTGCGGCGCAGACACGCACCTCGGCCTCCCGTTCCAGCCGCACGCAATCACGCACACGCCAAGACGCCCCGCCCACCCGCGGCGCCGCACGCAGAGCCGCCCGGCGCGTGCGGGCCGAAGAAGTGCGTCGCGCCCTGCTGCTGACCGGCCTCAGCACGATTCTGCCCGGCCTCGGCCTGCTGTTCACGCGCAAGCGCCGGCGCGGCCTGCTCATGCTCCTCATCGCCCTTGCCGGCATGGTGTTCCTGGCCTACCAGGTGCTGCACGGCGGCGGAGGGCTCATCGAGGGTGCGGCGAGACTGCTGACCCACAAGGGCCTGATCGTGCTGCTGCTCGCCTGTGTCGGCGGCGGCCTGCTCTGGCTGGCGAGCGTGCTGCTCACGGCGCGCGAGACCTCCGGCCGGGGGTGGCCGACCCAGACCAGATGGCTGCACCGCATCTTCGCCGCCGCCATGTGCGTCTTCATCGCCGTGCCCGCCGCCAACGCGACACGCTACGTGCTCGTCGCGCGCGACACTGTCGGCACGATCTTCCATCAGCGTTATACGGGCCGCGGTGACGCCGCCCGCACGCCCACGTCGGGCTCGAACCCGTGGGCCAATGTGCCGCGAGTCAACATCCTGCTGCTCGGCTCCGACGCCGGAGCCGATCGGGTCGGCGTGCGCACCGACTCGATGATGGTCGTCAGCGTCAACACCAGGACCGGCGACAGCACCCTGATCAGCATCCCCCGCAACTTCCAGCACGTGCCCTTCCCCAAGAGCAATCCACTGCACAAGATCTATCCCCACGGTTTCTACTGCCCGCAGCGCGGCGTGGCCAACGCCTGCATGATGGATGCGGTCTGGACCGAGGCCGGCGTGAACCACCGCAACCTGTTCCCCAAGAGCGAATCCAATCCGGGCCTCGACACGACCCGCGAGGTGATCGGCAAGATCACCGGCCTGCCGATGGACTACACGACCGTGATCGACCTGAAGGGATTCCAGCAGCTCGTCGACGCCATGGGCGGCGTCTGGATCAACGTGCCGAAGCCACCCGCCGGCTCGCAGTGGAACGGCATCCCCATCGGCGGCGTCATCGAGAACGGCGTCATCAAACCGGGCAGCGTCACGGGCGTCATCAAGCCCGGATATCAGAAGCTCGACGGCCACGATGCGCTCTGGTATTCCCGCAGCCGCGTCGCCACCGACGACGACGACCGGATGCGCCGCCAGCGCTGCATGGTCAACGCGCTCATCTCACAGGTCAACCCGTTCTCGATGATCACCAAGTTCACGGCGGTGATGAAGGTCGCCAAGCAGAACATCTCGATGGACATCCCCCAGGACGACCTGCCGGCCTTCGCCAAGCTGGTCAAGAAGATGAAGCAGGGCAACATCCGCACGGTCGACATCTCCGGCGCGACCAGCCACGTCGATCCCGACTTCCCCAAGCTGCGCAAGCTGATCAAGACGGCCATCAACAAGCCGCACAACAAGAAGGCGCCGACTCCCAAGAAGTCGGCCGGCACGAAGTCCGGCCAGAAGACGAAGAGCCCGTCGAGTTCGCAGACCACTCAGAAGACGATCTCGGAGACCGCCAACTCGTGCTGACCACCCACCCGCTCGCCGATCCACAGTTCATAGGGGGAAATCGATGAATCGTACTGCCGTCCTGGCCTCGACCGCCGCCGTCGTCGTCGCCGCCGGGGCCGTAGGCGGTGGTGTCCTGTGGAAGGGACACCAGGACGACCAGAAGGCCACGCAGGCGGCCCAGGCCGCCGCCTCGACGTTCGCCTCGGCATGGTCGTCGGGCCACCTGGAGAAGGTCGCGTATGCGGGCACGACGGGCAAGGCCGCCGACGCAAACTTCGAGACGACCACCCAGGCGCTGGGCAACGGACCGGTGCGCACCTCGGTGAGCGACGTGGTGCGCCACGGCGACACCGCGACCGCGAAGGTCGAGGTGCACTGGTCGATGGCAGGCAACCGCACGTTCAGCTGGACCGACCCGATCAGCCTGGTCGACCGATCAGGCACCTGGAAGATCAAGGTGCCGAGCCACTCGCTGTGGCATCCGAAGCTGGCCGCCGACGACGCCTTCGTCATGCAGCCGGTGCAGGGCAAGCGCGGCCAGATCACCGGCCGCGGCGGAGCCGTGCTGATGAAGAACCAGACCGTCTACGACATCGTCATCGACCCCGTGAAGGCCACGCCGGAGTCGGTGTCGAAGCTCCAGCAGATCGTCGGCATCGGTGACCTGGTCGACAAGCTGAAGCAGGCCAAGCAGTCCGGTTCGAAGGCGACGATCCCGGTCATCACCTATCGCAAGGCCGACTACGACGCGCGCAAGGCCGCCATGGTCGGGCTCGACGGCGTGCTCGCGCAGAAGCGCACCCAGCCCCTCGCCAAGAACCGCGACTTCGGCCAGCCGATCCTGGGGCGGATGGGGCCGGTCACCGCGGAGCAGGTCAAGGCCGACCCCGACTACTACCACGCCGGGATGTATGTCGGGCAGTCCGGCCTGCAGGCGCAGTACGAGAAGACGCTCGCCGCCAAGAACGGCTTCACGATCACCACCCGCTCACACCCCGACAAGGTGCTCTTCCGGGCGAAGGCCAAGAACGGCACGACCGTGAAGACCACGCTCGACCCGACTATCCAGTCCGCCGCTCAGAAGGCCGTCGACAAACTCGACGGCCAGGCGTCGGCTCTCGTGGCGATCGACGTCAAGACGGGCAACGTGCTGGCTGTCGCCAACGGCCCGTCCTACGGCTCCGAGCGGGCGATCACCGGGAAGTTCGCGCCCGGGTCGACGCTGAAGATGGCGACCGCATACACCTGGCTGACGAAGGGCCACAAGCCGTCCGAGCACGTCGACTGCCCGGTGCAGATCAGCGCCGGTGGCCAGCAGGTGCGCAACTTCGAGGGTGAGCATCTGAACAACCCGCCGTTCACCAAGGATTTCGCGATCTCGTGCAACACCGCGTTCGTGGGCGTCGCCAAGACGTTCGACAACGACGACCTGCACAACGGCGCCAAGGAGCTCGGCATCGGCGCCGACTGGGCCGACCAGCTCGGATACAAGGGCGCATTCACCGGCAGCGTGCCGGTCGCGAAGAACGCCAACGAGAAGACGGTCAGCGCCTTCGGGCAGGCCAAGACGCAGGCCTCGCCGCTGTCGCTGGCGGTCGCAGCCGGATCGATCGCCCGCGGCGCATACATCCCGCCGACGATGGTGACCAGCCCGAAGCAGCCGGGCAGCCGCACGCCGCAGCCACTGCAGAAGCCGGCGGCGACGGAATTGCGCAAGCTCATGCGACTGCCGGTGAGTGAATCGGACGGCACGGCAACGAAGATGCAGGGCACTCCGGGCGGCACGGTCTATGCCAAGACCGGCACGGCGGAGTTCATCGACAACGGTAAGCCGGCGTCACACGCCTGGCTGGCCGGCTGGCAGGGCAATATCGCGTTCTGCGCGCTGGTCGTGTCGGTGCCGGAGGGGCAGGGCGGCGGCACGGTCGCCGCGCCGGTCGTCAAGGACTTCCTGACGACGCTGGCCCACAAGCGCTGAGCGCTCGTCCGAAAAGGGAAGGGCCCCGACACCAGATGGTGCCGGGGCCCTTCCCTTTATGAGGTGATCAGGCCGGGACGACGTTCGTCGCCTGCGGGCCCTTGTCGCCCTGGGTGATCTCGAATTCGACGCGCTGCGCCTCATCGAGACTCCGGTAGCCCTGGGTCTGGATGGCGCTGTAGTGGACGAACACGTCCGGGCCGCCGCCATCCTGTGCGATGAAGCCGAAGCCCTTCTCCGCGTTGAACCACTTAACAGTTCCCTGTGCCATGGGGTGTAACTCTCATTCTCTATCTTGCGGCGTTGAACCCCGCATCTTGCGGGATCAAGGCTGCCGGTGCCGCCCCCGTGGCGGGTGAACCAGGTTCATACACAAAATGCCCGCGCATGCGGGCACTTCATCGTCCAGCGAGGAATTGCAACTGCAACCGGGCACGACGGTAGCACGGAAAGGCGCGGACTCCGCGTTCGCGTTGTGCGCCGTCCACCAGGTGGGCACGACATGGCCTGCCGGCTCGTTCTGCGGAGGTGTTCCCGTGCGTGTGACGAGATGACGAGCCCGCCGGTCGGACCGTAGGATGGCGGCTGCACCAACGGTGCATGGAGGGCTCGCATAGTGGCCTAGTGCGGCGGTCTTGAAAACCGCTAAGTCGGTAGCCCCGGCTTCGTGGGTTCGAATCCCACGCCCTCCGCCCCCGGGCTGGTCGAGTAGCGAGCGCCCAGCGCGAGCGTA
>CAYPQR010000293.1:0-4497 GCA_964412865.1 uncultured Intrasporangiaceae bacterium | reverse complement strand
GCAGCAGCGTCGAGAGCGCGAACGCGGTCGACGCACCGATGATCATCGGCAGCATGGCCTCGAAGCGACCGGTCAGTTCGAGGGCGAAGATGACACCCGTGAACGGCGAGCGCATCACGCCCCCGAGCACTCCGGCCAGGGCCACCAGCGCCCAGAAGCCGGGGCCGACGTGCGGAAAAAAGAGCGCCTCCAGCGAGCCAAGTGCGCCGCCGATCATGAACATCGGCGCGAGGATGCCGCCCGACGTGCCCGATCCGAGCGACAGCGACCAGATGAGGGTCTTGACGATCAGGATGCCGATCACCAGGTCGGTCGTGATGCTGCCGTCGAGCTCCGCGCCGATGATGTTGTATCCGACGCCGAGCGCCTGCGGCACGATCAGGCCGCCGATGCCGATGATGATGCCGCCGATCGCCGGCCACCACATCCAGTGCACCGGGAGCTTGCGGAAGCCGTCCTCGGCGGCATAGACGAGGACGGTCGCGATGATCGCCAGCAGCCCGGCGACGATGCCGGTGACGACGCACAGCACCTCGGCGAGCGGGGTGATGTGCAATGCGCCGTGCACCGGGAAGAGCACGCCGCCACCCAACAGCGGCCGGCGCACGACCGTCGCCACGGCCACGGCCGCCGCGACGGGCACGTAGCTGCGCGGCCGCCATTCGAAGAGGAGCAGCTCGACCGCGAGCATGATCGAGGCGAACGGCGTGTTGAACGTCGCCGCCATGCCGGCGGCCGAACCGGCAACCAGCAGGGTCTTGCGTTCGTCGGCGGTCAGCCGCATGAACTGGGCGAACAGCGAACCGAACGCCCCGCCGGTCATGATGATCGGCCCCTCGGCGCCGAACGGGCCACCGGTGCCGATCGCGATCGCGGAGGAGATGGGTTTGAGGACGGCGACCCGCGGCTTGACCTTGCTGCCGCCCAGGAGGATCGACTCGATGGCCTCGGGCATCCCGTGGCCGCGGATCTGCTCCGACCCGTATCGCGCCATCAGCCCGATGATCAGACCACCGACGGCCGGCGCCAGCAGCACGACATACCACCGGTGGTCGCCATCGCCGGGCGCGACGAGCTCGGTGCTGACACGCTCATAGAAGATCGCGTTGGTGATCAGGCCGATCAGGCGAAGCAGGGCCCACGCCACGACGGCGCTCACTGCCCCGATGGGCAGCGCGAGAAGCGAGATGATCACCAGTCGCGGCGTGGCTCGGAAGTCGCCGAGATGGTGGACGTCACGCGGCACGTCGTTCGGTGCAATCGGCGTGGGGTTGGTCAACTGGTCCCTCTCAGTCACTGTCGATTTTTTATGTCGTGTTACGACTATATCGGGCGACGACATAGTATACGGAGCACCGGAAACCGACGAAGGGTGTCTCGTGACCTCGGGTATCACCGACGCTGACTACGCTCGGCTGCTGCAGGTGCGCACACGGCTGCGGGCGTTCGAGCACTGGAGCGCCGACAAGGCGGCCGCCATGGGTCTGACCAGCAGCCAGCACCAGCTGATGCTCGCGATTCGCGGGCACGAGGGCCCGACGGGGCCGACGGTCGGCGAGATCGCCGACTATCTGCTGGTGCGCCCCAACACCGCCGTCGAACTCGTCAACCGCACGCAGGAGCTGGGTCTCATCGAGCGGTCGCGCGACGATCATGATCATCGGGTGGTGCGTCTCATGCTCACTGCCGAGGGGCGTGCTCGGCTGGACGCGTTGTCGGCCGAGCACGTCGAAGAGCTCGCGCAGGTGTCGACCGTCGTCGACGAGCTGCTCGATACGCTGCGCACCCCGCAGCGCGACGGCGCATAGCAGCCCAGCCCGCCGAGTGGCCCACATACAGGCCGAGCGGCCTACATATTTGCGCGAATAAGTAGGCCGCTCGGCATGTATGTAGGCCACTCGGCGGGAGGGCGGGGCGGTGCCTAGCCGGGCACGCGCTCCTCACGCTTCGCCGCGAGTTCGGCGATCTCGAGCAGGTTGAGCGCGGACCCCTTGCGCAGGTTGTCGGCGCAGATGAACATGTCGAGCGAGCGCGGGAAGTCCTCGGACTGGCGGATCCGCCCCACGAACACCGGATCGGCGCCGACCGTGTCGGCGGGCGTCGGCCACTCCGCGGATGATGGATCATCGAGCACCACGACCGAATTGGAATCCTCGGTCAGCGCCTGCACCGCGTCCTCCCGGCTGAACGGCTGCTCGAAGGTGGCATGCACGGTCATCGAGTGAGCGGTCGTGACGGGCACCTGCACGCAGGTGGTGGCGACCCGCAGGTAGGGCAGCCCGAGCAGGGCGCGCAACTCCCTGCGCATCGACTCCTCGGCCATCGACCAATCGCTGTCGTCGCGCACCGGGCCGACCCACGGCACGACGTCGAAGGCGATCGGCGCCGGGAACGGCGACTCGCCCTCCAGGTCGGACAGCAACCTGCGCACGTCACCGGGCGTCTGCCCGACGCTGCGATTGCCGGAGAGCTCGGTGATCTCGTCGTAGAGACGCCACACGCCGTGCCGACCTGCGTCGGAGACCGCCTGATACGTCGAGATGATCGACTCGACCAGATGCCAGCGGGTATGCAGCGAGCGCAGCGCGGCGACGGACATCGCCGTCGGCGCCCCCGGGCTGGACAGCACCGAGCCGCCCTCGGCGCGCAGCGCGACCTCCGGGTTGATCTCGGGAACCACCAGCGCCGCCTCGCCGGCGGCCGCCGCACGGCCCGAGCCGTCGATGACGACGGACCCGGCACGGGCGGCATACGGCGTCCAGATCTGGCTGATCTTGCGCGGAAGCGCGAGGATGGCGACGTCGACACCGTCGAACGAGTCGGCGGCCAGCTGCGCGATGGTCAGCTTCTCGCCGCGCACCGTCACGTTCTCGCCGACGGACCGGTCGGACGCGAGGAGCCGTATGTCGCCCCATACGTCTTCGCGCGTGTGCAGGATGGACAGCAGCACCTGGCCGACCGCGCCGGTCGCACCGGCCAGCGCCAGGGTGGGTTTCGTCGAGACCATGGCGGGGCCGATCAGCGATTGGCCGCGATCACCTCGGCGATCTGCACAGTGTTGAGGGCGGCGCCCTTGCGCAGGTTGTCACCGGCGACGAAGAACACCAGACCGCGACCGTCGGGCACCGACTGGTCCTGCCGGATGCGACCGACGAGCGACGGATCGGTGCCTGCCGCCTCCAGCGGCGACGGCACGTCGGTCAGCTGCACACACAGCGCACCGTCGAGCACCTCGCGGGCGCGCTCGGGCGTGATGGGCCGCTCGAATTCGGCGTGGATCGCGAGCGCGTGGCCGGTGAAGACGGGCACCCGCACGCAGGTGCCGGCCACCAGCAGGTCGGGCAGCCCGAGGATCTTGCGCGACTCGTTGCGCAGCTTCTGCTCCTCGTCGGTCTCGCCCGAACCGTCGTCGACGATGGATCCCGCCATCGCCACGACATTGAAGGCGATCGGCGCGACATACTTCTTCGGCGGACCGAGCTCGACGGCACGCCCGTCGTGGGCGAGACCCTCGAGCTGGTCGCTCTGCGCGCCCTGACGGGTCTGGGTCGCGAGCTCCTCGACACCGGCCAGTCCCGAACCCGAGACCGCCTGGTAGGTCGCGACCTTCAGCCGCTGCAGTCCGGCCTCGTCGGCGAGCGGCTTGAGCACCGGCATGGCGGCCATCGTCGTGCAGTTGGGGTTGGCGATGATGCCCTTGGTCGCCTTGGTGATCTCACCTGCGTTGACCTCGGTCACGACCAGCGGCACGTCGGGGTCCTGTCGCCAGGCCGACGAGTTGTCGATGACGGTGACCCCGGCGGCCGCGAACTTGGGCGCCAACTCGCGGGAGGTGCCGCCGCCCGCCGAGAAGATCGCGACGTCCAGGCCGCTCGGGTCGGCGGTCATGGCGTCCTCGACCGTGACCTCGCGGTCCTGCCAGGTCAGCTTGCGCCCGGCGGAGCGCGCCGAGGCGAACAGCCGCAACTCCTTCACCGGGAAGTTGCGCTCGGCGAGCAGCCGCAGCACGACACCGCCGACCTGCCCGGTCGCTCCCACGACGCCGACGTTCAGACCGTTCACGTTGAAACCTTCGCTCATACCTCTGCTACCTGCCTGTCCCGCCGTAGACCACCGCTTCGCCGCTCTCCGAATCGAGCCCGAACGCCGAGTGGATCGCCCGCACGGCGTCGTCCAATTCGTCGTCCCGGGTGATCACCGAGACCCGGATCTCCGAGGTCGAGATCATCTCGATGTTGATGCCGTTGTCGGCGAGCGCCTGGAACAGGGTCGCGCTCACGCCCGGGTTGCTGAGCATCCCCGAGCCGATGAGGGAGACCTTGCCGATCTGGTCGTCATACTGCAGCGACTTGAACCCGAGCTTCTCCTGCGCGTTGCGCAGCGCCTGCACGGCGCGCTGACCGTCGTTCTTGGGCAACGTGAACGACACGTCGGTCGTGCCGGTCTCCACGGCGGAGACGTTTTGCACGATCATGTCGACGTTGATCTCCTGGGTGG